>JALZDD010000058.1 GCA_030862715.1 Actinomycetota bacterium
CGAGGACAGGGCCGTCACCGCCGGTATCCTCGAAGTCGATCGGACCGGCCGACAGCTCGACGCTGGGCATTCAGTGGGCTCCTCGAAGCAATGACGTGGGGTGCCCACACCTTGCCCCCCGGGGAACCCCCGTGCAACGGGAATCGCCCAATTCCCCACGCATCTGGGTATATCGCAGGTCTTAAGTCCCTGAGCCACTAGGGCCGTGTGATACACCCCTGGGCTTCCGATGGGGCCGACGGGATCCCGGCGCTCTCAGAGCCCGACCGGAAGGTCCTCCGCGGCGGCGAACGCCTCGATCCCCTTCGCCGGACCGCACGCGTCGATCGTCTCGATCAGGGCGGCGAGGTCGTCGCGGCGGTCCTGCGAGACCAGCCAGGCCATCAGGCGCTGGCCACGCGGGACGGTGGTCTCCTCGAAGGGGACGCCTGCGTCGTACCAGAACTCGAGGACGGCGCCGCGCAGCAGCGACCAGTAGCGGTCGGGGTCCTCGGTGGTGGGGTTGACCGACGCGCGGAAGTGCTCCCACATGTCGATCGGGAGGATCTCGGTGCGCAGCGTACGCATCAGCGTCGCTGAGCCCGAGCCGGCCACGAGCTCGACGGTCTGGCGCTTGGTGGTGATCCGCTCGAGCAGGTTGGCGATCTGGGCGCGCTTCTGCGTCGCGGAGGAGAAGTCGGAGCGGACCCGCCAGTCGTAGACGACGTCGGTGAGGATGTCGAAGCTCCTGGCGGCCAGGAACGCCTGGGTCAGGGCCACCTGGTCCTGGTAGCGGGTGCGCTCGGGGAACCTGATGTCGTTGTCGGTCCAGAAGGAGCGCCGGAAGATCTTGTTCCACACGAACACGTCCGCGAGCATCAGCGGGGCGTCCTCGATCTGGCACCCCAGGCGAGTCCGGGTGTGGTTGCGGCGCATCAGCGGGGTGACGTACCTCCGCTCCTCGCCGTTCACAACGGTGACACGCTCGGCGGACCCGACCACGAAGTCGGAGCCCGTACGCCGCAGCGTCTTCACCATCGTGCTCCAGGCGTCGCGGGGCAGGATGTCGTCGGGGTCGACGAAGGTGAGCAGGTCACCGCTGGTGGCCGCGATCCCGGTGTGACGGGCGATCGAGACACCGGAGTTGGGCTGGGAGATCAGCGTGACCCGAGAGTCCTTCGCGGCGATGCCCTTGACGATCTCGGCCGACCCGTCCGTGGAGCCGTCATCGACGACGACCACCTCGATGGCACAGACCTCACGCAACGGCTGTTGAAGGATGCTGTCGAGGCTCTCGGCGACGTAGTCGGCCACGTTGTAGACAGGCACGACGACGCTGAGCAACCTCGGCTTCCTCCTTCTGAATCCCCCCACGCGCATCAACTCTAATTGGGTGCGCATCAACGCGACCTAGCGATGGTGAGCGTGTCGACCTTGGACCCGTCGGTCGCGATGACTTCGAGGTCCAGCCTCGCCTGCCCATGGGCGTCACGCGGGTGCGCATCGAAGAACGCGACCGAGTGGGTCGCGTCGCCGACCGCACGGTAGGTCGTCGGCTCGGGGATCTTCAGGCCGTTCTTGTCCGTGTAGTAGGAGAGCACCGGCAGGACGTCGGGATAGGTCGAGCCGCCACCTCCGCCGGCGGTGATGTAGATGGTCCCCTCGTTGGTGCTGACCGTGGAGCCGCGCGGCGCATCCTGGACCGGCTTGCCGTCGCGCATCAGATGGGTGCGCTCGTAGCAGTGGTTGTGGCCGTTGATCACGACGTCGACCTGGTAACGGTCGAAGAGCGGCTCCCAGCGGTCGCGGATGCCACCGTCCGAGGCGTGCGCGATGTTGGTGCAGTAGGCGCACTGGTGGAAGCCGACCAGGATGAAGTCGATGTCATTGCGGGCCCGGAAGGCGGCCAGCCGCTCCTCGAGCCAGCTGTCCAGCGTCTCGCCGAGGTAGCCCGCGTTCCGCGTGTACTCGTACGTCGCGTCGTTGCCGTCGAGGGCGATGAAGGCGACGTTGCCGCGGACGAAGGCGTAGGTCTCCTCTCCGCCGCCGGCACCGTTGCCGGGGTGACGGAAGCGGGCGCGGTAGCCGTCGTAGCCGAGCTCGCCGTTGCCGTTCTCCATCTCGTGGTTGCCGACGACGGTCATCCACGGGATCGCGTTGGCGCTGGGCTGGATCTGGGTCAGGAACTCGTCCCAGACACCGAAGTCCTGCTGCATCTCCCCGCTCTTGCCCTGGCCGCCGGTGTCGGCGTAGGCGATGTCGCCGACGACGAACGCGAACTCGGCGCCCTGCTGACGGATCAGGTTCACGTTGCGCGCCGCGTCCTCGGCCACGCCCATGTCGCCGAAGGCGGCGAACCGGAAGGACCCCGTGGTCTTCGGGGCGGTGGTGAACGAGCCCCTGGTCGGGATGCCCCCGTCGTGGCTGAGCCGGTAGTAGTAGCGCGTACCCGGTCGCAGGTCGCTGAGGTCGACGTGGTGGTAGACGCTGTCGACCCGGATCGAGGAGAGCGACTCGGGCCGGAGGGTGTGACCGTAGTCGGGCGTCGTGCCCAGATCGAGCCGCGGCGCCTGGACCGATCCGGCGGTCGACCAGGAGACGTTCATCTGCTTGACCGGGTTGGCGCCGTACGACAGATGTACGCCGGTGGCCGGTGCGGCCGACCTGGCAGCCTGCGTCCACAGCATCGGGCCGGCGACGACACCGGCACCACCGATCAGCCCGGCCTTGAGGAAGGTGCGCCTGGAAGGGGCCATCGTGGTCTGGCCAATGTGGGGGCTATCGGTCACGGGAGGATCAACGCATAGGTAGACGAGACGTTAGGCCACGTGCGGTGTCGCCCGGGTGAACGAGTGGTGAGGAATTAGGCACTCGCGGCGTGGGATGCTGCCATTTGGGCGCCGAAGGCTGCGTTGTCGCGTACCAGAGCGATGTTGGTGGCCAGCGAGTCACCGCCGGTCAGCTCCACGATCCTGGCAAGCAGGAATGGGGTGATGTCCTTGCCGTGGATGTCGCGGGCCTCGGCGTCGGCGAGCGCCTGGTCGATGTGCTTCCCGATCACCTCGGCGGGGATCTCGTCGGCGGCCGGGACCGGGTTGGCGACGACCAGACCGCTGGGGAGACCGAGGTCCCAGGTGGCCTTCATGACCGCCGCGGCCTCGTCGGGGCCGTCGATGCGCAGCGGCGCCGCAAACCCGGAGCTGCGCGAGTAGAAGGCCGGGAACTCGTCGCTCCCGTTGACCAGGACCGGCACCCCGTACGTCTCCAGCGTCTCCAGCGTCAGGCCGATGTCGAGGATCGACTTCACGCCGGCGCTCACCACCGCGACCTGGGTGCGGGCCAGCTCGGTCAGGTCGGCAGAGATGTCGAAGGACGTCGCCGCACCCCGGTGTACGCCGCCGAGCCCGCCGGTCACGAACGTCCTGATCCCGACCATCGCCGCCAGGCGCATGGTGGCCGCGACCGTGGTCGCGCCGTGGAGACCGCGGGCGACGACGTAGGGCAGGTCGCGGACGCTGACCTTGGTGACGCCGGGGTCGGAGGCGAGGAGCTCGAGGTCGTCGGGCGACAGACCGGCACGAGGGATGCCGTCGAGCAGCGCGATCGTGGCCGGGACGGCGCCGTTGTCGCGCACGATCTGCTCGACCTCGGTGGCCATCTTGACGTTGTCGGGATAGGGCATGCCGTGGCTGATGATCGTCGACTCCAGCGCGACGACCGGGCGGCCCTCGGCGAGCGCGACCCCGACCTCTTCGGTGAGCCGGACCTTCACGCCAGCTCCCGTACGAGGCTCTCGTTGAGGTCCATCCGGACGGTGTCGTGGGTGCCGCAGGTCAGCGCCGCCGCGGCGTGCCCGAACCGCGCCGCCGCGACCAGGTCGACATCTCGGAGGAGCTCGTGGGTGAACGCGGCGAGCATCGCATCGCCCGCGCCGGTGACGTCGAGGACATCTGTCTGCACGGCGGGAAGTTCCTGGTAGACGTCGTTGTAGCTGATCACCGAGCCACGGGCGCCCAGGCGCACCCAGACGACGCCGACACCGCGGTCGTGCAGTGAGTGGATGGCCTTCTCGATCTCCGCGTCGGTGCCGGCGGGCAGGTCGGTCAGCGCGGACAGCTCGGCCTGGTTGGGCGTGACCAGATAGAGCTCGCGATCGGCCCGGATCAGGTCACGCGCTCGCCTCGCCTTCGGCACCGAGACCGGGTCGAACCCGACCGGCACGTCGAACTCGCGGGCCAGGTCGATCGCCACGTCGGCCGTGCGGACCGGGATGTTGCCCTCCACGAGCACACCGCGAGCGTTCTTGATCAGGTCGCGGGCCGCCTCCACGACCAGCGGGGAGAACTCGTCGGTCGCGGCCATGTCGGCCACCGCGACCACCAGCTCACCGGAAGAGTCGAGCACGGCGTTGTAGGTGCCGGTGCGTACGTCAGCCCGGCGCCGGACGTAGGTGCAGTCGACGCCGACGTCCTCGGTGTAGCTGATCACCTCGTCGCCGATAGGGTCGTCGCCGACGACCGAGACCAGCGCGACCGAGTCACCCAGCCGGGCGAGGTTCTCGGCGACGTTCCGGCCCACCCCGCCGGGCGAGAGGCCAGCGGATCCGGACATGCTCGAACCCATCACCACCTGCTCGTGTGCACGAGCGTGGAGATCCATGTTGGAGCCGCCGATCACGACGATGTCTGGCGGAGATTGCGGGTTCATCACTTGCATCGTAAGTGGGGTCCTCAGATCGCGCCCCCTCATAAAGTATGAACTTGGCGCGACCCAGGCGTGTCCCTGCTCTCACCCGCTGTTCTCAGCCGAGGAGCTCGCGGCCGATCTCTTCGACCGAGCGGCAGCCGACGAGGCCGAGGGAGAGGTCGAGCTCGGCGAGCATGTGCTCCAGGACGGCCTGGACGCCGGCGGCACCGGCGAGGGCGAGGCCGTAGACGTAGGGACGGCCGAGGAGGACCGCGTCGGCCCCTAGGGCGAGCGCCTTGAGGATGTCGGCGCCGGAGCGGATGCCGGAGTCGAAGAGGACCGGGATGCGGCCGTCGATCTCGTCGACGATGCTCGGTAGGGCGTCGATGGAGGCGATGGCGCCGTCGACCTGGCGGCCGCCGTGGTTGGAGACGATGATGCCGTCGACGCCGTGCTCGAGCGCGCGCCGTGCGTCCTCGGGCGCTTGGAGCCCCTTCAGCACGATCGGCAGGTCGGTCATCTCCCGCAGCCGGTCGAGGTCGTCCCAGATCAGGTCGGAGCGGGAGAAGACGTCGAGGAAGGTCTCGACCGCGGCGCGGGCGTGACCGGAGCGAAGGTTGTCGACGAGCTTGCCGGGATGGTGCTGGGCCATCGAGGCGACCGCGGTGAGGGCCGAGGGGATCTCGCGGAGCCCGGGGCGCACGCTCGTCCCGCTGCCGCCGGAGAGGCGCTTCTCGACGAGGGCACGGAAGGCCGGGTCGGAGGTGTACTGCGCGATCCCCAGCCCCCGCGCGAACGGCAGATAGCCCAGATCGAGATCACGCGTACGCCACCCCGAGCATGTGCGTGTCGAGAGTGACGACCAGCGCGTCGGAGCCGATGGCCTCGGCGCGGCGTACGAAGGACTCGACGATCGACTCGTCCTTCGACCAGTAGAGCTGGTAGAGCCGTGGGGTGTCGCCCAGGTCCTCGGCGACGTCCTCCATCGGGACGGACGCCTGGGTGGAGATCACCATCGGGATGCCCGTCGCGCGAGCCGCCGCGGCGACCTCGTGCTCGGCGCGGGGGTGGGCGAGCTCGAGCACGCCGACCGGGCCGAGCATCAGCGGCGCCGGCATGTCCACACCGAACAGCGTGGTGCGCAGGTCGCGGCTCTCCACGTTGGTGAGCATGCGCGGCACCAGCCGGAAGTGGTCGAAGGCGGCGGTGTTGGCGGCGACGGTGCGCTGCTGGCCGGCTCCGCCGTCGACGTACGCCCAGGCCTCCTTGCTCATCGCCCGATGGG
>JALZDD010000060.1 GCA_030862715.1 Actinomycetota bacterium
CGGTAGCCCTCGAGCATCGTGATCGCGTCGTCGATGTTCTGCACGAACGGCCGGAAGCGGACCTCGTCGAGGCCGCCCTGGGCGTAGGTCGGGGCGCCCTCGGGGATGGTGCCGTCGAAGACGTCGACGTAGCCGACCGGCGCGTCCGGGCCGGGCAGCTCGGTGGCGTCGGGGAAGACGGTCGAGACCGTGGTGGTGAGGCAGCCGGAGAAGAAGGCGGGCACACCGACGGAGAGCAGGATGTCGACGGTCGTCCAGTCGCGGCAGCCGATCGGGGCGTACTTCTTGAGGTACTCGATCGTCTCGTCGGTCATCATGGCGCGGGTGCTGCAGTGGAACGAGACGAAGATCGGGCGCAGGTTCTTGTGGAACGGCATCCCGTAGCGCATCTCGAAGATCGGGTGCATGTACCACCCGAAGCCGAGCATCCAGGTGTCCTTCGGGACCGGCTGGTACATCGACGCGTCGCGCTGGAGGGTCATCAGCTGGACCTTGGCGGACAGGCCCTCGCGGACGCGCTCGGGACGGACCCGCTCGCGCAGCCGGTTGGCCATCTCATCGAGCTCGGACTCGCCGGTGAACTCGAGGTCGCGGTGACGGACCAGGTGACCGAGGGAGGCGACGGTCTGGACGTGGTCGCCGATGTTGGCCGAGGCGCGGGAGCGGCCGGGGTGGCCGTAGTCGACGACGGCGTAGGAGACGGTGCCCTCCGGCGCGGCCGGGGCGTCGGGCTCGTCGTTGTCGGCGGCGACCCACGGGCGCAGCCAGTCACGGCTCTCGACGACCCATTTGGTGTCGCCGTTGGTGCCGTCGCCGACGGCCTCGTCGAGCCGGGCGAAGAGGCTGCGGGCCAGCTCCTGGTCGCCGAAGCCGAAGACGCGGCTGGTCATCGCGAGCCACGCGCGGCCCGGGACGTACGCAGCGCCGGACTCGGCGAGCTCGCGCAGGGTCGCGCGGGTCGCGTCGGGGTCGACGTGGAGGCCGGACATGACGTACTCGTCGGCGGCCTTGGCGGCCCACGTCTCCACCGGGATGCCCTGGAAGAGAGCCCAGGCGCGCTCGTAGAAGCCGCCACCGGCGGCGTTGACCGCACCCTCGAGATCAGCGGCGACGACGAGCGGCTCGACCTCGATGGAGATCGGCGCCGGCCTAGAGTCCTGCGACGCACCCTCCGAGATGGACGGGACGCGAGCGGTCAGGCTCTGACGCAGGCGCTCGGGAAGCAGCTGGCGAGCGAGTCGTCGAGCTGGGCTGGCCATGGGACTCCTTCATTGATGGTTCGACGCAGTGTCGTCGGGCGGAGCCGCGATGTTCGCGGTCCGTTCACACGTTTCCCCCTATGATCCAGGCCGGATATCCTGCCCGAAGAATCGGCAATCCCCAAAGACGCCGACTAATCTCTGCGCATGCCGATCCCCAACCCCCACGAGCAGGTCGCGTTCCCCGAGGGCCGCTACCTCACGATGTGCAACGAGATCGCGACCAAGTTCGGCGGACAGACCCGGGCGATGATCATGCGCAACCGCCTGATCACCCAGCACACCGAGATCCCGACCACGCTGCTGACCACCGAGTCGAAGCCCGTCTACGACGAGGTGCGCGAGGTGCTGCGCGAATCGGGCCAGCTGGTCGAGGGGATGGACCTCCTCAACCTCTACGAGTGGTACCGGTACAACACCCCGACCGACGCGCCGGACGAGTCCGTGGCCGCGCTCGGTGGCCAGCTGGGTGAGGTGGCCGGCACGACCATCTCGGACGTACTCCACCCCGACGGCACCGTCTACTACACCGCCCACTCGCAGTCGGGGAAGGACCTGGCGCGCGACTACCGTCGCGCCGACGGGTCGATCTACCTGCGGGCGCCGGGTCCGGGTGCTCCGGCCGCGTCCCGGGTGCCCTACATCCTCACCGACGCCGAGGGGCGCCCGATCCGGTCGTGGGAGACGCTGGGCGGCTGGCTGTGGCACTGGCTCGAGCTGCTCGCCGGTGACGCCGAGCGGGTCTTCTTCGTGACCGACTCCCGGTTCGCGCTGCGTGACGTCATGCCCCGCCAGGACGACCGCTTCTACTTCCTCCACCTCATGCACAACAACCATGTCGTGAAGGAGCGGCGCTGGAACTCCCAGCTCTCGGGCAAGTACGCCCCGCTGCTCGACAACATCCACGAGTACGACGCGCTGGTGAACCTGACCCATCGTCAGTCCGAGCACATCGCGATGCGCTACGGCTCGACCTCGCACCGGTTCGTCGTGCCCAACCCGGTCGAGCTGCCCGAGCTGCCCGAGACGATGCCCGAGCGGGAGCCGGCGACGTTCGTCACGGTGGCCAGGCTCGAGCCGCAGAAGCGCCTCGAGCACGCCATCAAGGCCTTCGCGAAGGTGGTCGAGAAGCGGCCGGAGGCCAAGTTCCAGATCTACGGCGACGGCAAGCTCTACAAGCCGCTCGCCGACCTGATCGAGACCCTCGACGTCGGCAAGAACGTCCAGCTCATGGGTCACGACCCGCGGGCCAAGGAAGCGCTGCTGCACGCCACCGGCTTCATCATGACCAGCGTCAACGAGGGCTACCCGCTGGCGACCCTCGAGTCGCTCTCCTTCGGCTGCCCGGTGATCAGCTACGACATCAACTACGGTCCGCGCGAGCAGATCAGCGACGGGGTCGACGGCTTCATCGTCGAGGCCGAGGACATGGACGCGGTCGCCGAGCGCTGCATCCAGATGATCGACGCCCCGGCCAAGGTGGCGGAGATGTCCCGCAAGGCCCTCGAGAAGGCGAGCAAGCACGACTGGCGCGCGTTCCTCGACGACTGGCGGGTCGCCTTCGAGGGCGCCGTCGCGCAGCGGCCGGGCCGGATCGAGAAGGCCCGTGCCCGGCTCGACGTCCACGCCCTCGGCTGGGCGCGGCCGATGCCCGAGGGCGTCGCGACCCGCCTCCCGGGTCCGGCCAGCCGGCTGGGACGCACCCAGGCGAGCTCGGCCGCCTTCCGTGACTCTCGTACGCTCCGCTTCGACGCCACGCTCACCGTGATGGGCGAGTGGCCGAAGGGCGTGATGGCGGACCGCATCGTCACCCTCGACGCCGTCTGCAACGACACCGGCGAGGTGGCCGCGCTGCCGCTCGAGGTCTCACCCGAGGGCCGAGGCGAGTTCCGGCTCGCCTCCAGGTTCGACCTCGCGGAGGTCTTCGAGGAGTTCTCCGAGGACGCGCGCAACCTCGACCTGCGGCTCCGGTTCACCGTCCACAACTGGAACTGGCAGACCACGCTGGGCCGGCCCCGCCACGTACGCCCGAACTTCGAGGTGTCGTTCGGCCCGAACGACGTCCTTCACCTGCAGCGGCGCTGACCAACCGGCGTCAGACTCCGGCCGTGCGGACTACGTGCAGCTTCGTACGCCGCTCCATCCGGAAGCCGGGACGGCCCTTGAAGTACTCGTCGACCGCGTCGCGGCACCCGCTGTAGTGGAAGTAGTCGTCGAGCACGATCCGTCCCCCCACGACCAGGTGGGGGGCGATCCGCTCCAAGCAGGTCATCGTCGACTCGTACCAGTCGCCGTCGAGGTGGGCGAAGGCAACCGGCTCGTCGACCTTCAGGGTGTCCTGGAACAGACCCTGCACCAGCTCGACGTTGTGCTCGGCCGGATCGATCCCGTGCCGGGTGAATGAGTCGCTCACCTCGTCGTAGAGGTTGTCGCGGTAGCCGTAGTAGGTCTCCCCGCCGATCCCCTTCGACGTGCCGCTGACGATCTTCTGGTAGCGCTTGTGCACGTCGTCGCCGTCGCGCTCGGACGGCTCCGGGATCATCCCGAAGACGTCGTAGACCTTCATCGGCCGCTTCGAGTCCTTCGCCGCCGCCATCACGATCGCGGAGCCACCGAGCGCCGCCCCGGTCTCGATGATCAGGCCGGGCCGGTCCTGCAGGTCGGCGTCCAGCACCTGGCGGGCGAGCACCTGCAGGTTCTCGGGCTTGAGGTAGGTGAGGTGCTCGGCGCGGACGCCGTCGAGGACGGTACGGACCTCGGCCGGGAGCGGCAGGTCGACCAGCGGGTCGCGCAGGGACTCGCGGGTGCGTACGGTCTCCGTCCGCAGCCTCTCGACCTCGGCCTGGAGTTCGGCCATCGTGGGGGTGGCCTTCGGCTGGGTCTTCGTCTCGGCCTGCTTCGATGCTGGCTGCGCCCCGTCGGTGGGCTTGCTCGCGACGACGACGTAGTTCTTCGGCATCCCGCGCTCGAAGCGGCGGCCGGAGACCTCGAGCCGCGCGTAGAGGCGGCTGAGCCGGACCGCGAGCTTCCGGTTGAGGAGCACGATCGGGGCGACGTAGGCGAGCTTCCAGCGCAGACCCCGCCCGCGGAGCTCACCGGCGTTCGCGGGGAGGTTCTTCGCCATCATCTGATAGCTGTAGGCGACCGTCCCGAAGTAGCCCTCGAGCCAGTTCATCCTGGCGATCTCGAAGCCCGCCTCCTCGAACATCTTCCGCAGCGAGAACTGGGTGTAGCGGAAGAAGTCGTACGGCTTCTGGTGCTCGGCGAAGAAGAGGGGTGCGGAGAGGAAGATCCGGCCGCCCGGCTTGAGCACGCGGAAGAGCTCCGCGATGGCCTTCTCCGGCTCGGGCACGTGCTCGAGGACCTGGTTGCAGATCACCCGGTCGAAGCTCCCGTCATCGACCGGGATGTCGGTGATGTCGCAGACGTAGTCCAGGGGTGCGTACGCCGAGCTCAGCTGCGCGAAGTCAGCGGCCTCGTACTGGGCGTGCTTGAACAGCTTCCGGTAGGGCGAACGGCCCGCACCGGCATCGAGGACACGCATGCCACGCTTGGTGCCCTTGGCGAAGCGTGCCATCTCCTGGCGGAGACGCACTCGGGAAGGATTGATGTGTCGGGGCTGAACCGCAACGCCGCGATTCTGCCGGCCTCGAGTCAGCATGGAGAGACATTAGCGCCCCTGAAGCGGAGTCTCCCGTAAACCACGCAAGACGGCGTCGCGCACCGGGTCGTGGAGGCGGCGCTCGATGAGGTAGTGGAGCGCGATGGCCAGCACGAGAGCGGTCGAGACGGCGGCGGCCAGGACGACGTACTCGTCGTAGCGGCCGTGGAACATGTCGATGATCCAGAACGCGAACTGCGCGTGGATCAGGTAGAGCGGGTAGGTCAGCGCCCCGAGCGTCGTCAGGAAGCGCGCCTCCACCCGGCCCAGCGGGCCGGCCGAGACCAGCCAGACGAGCGCCGCGAACCCCACGATCGCCCAGCCGGTGATCACCGGCGAGACGGTGGCGCCGACGAGCTCCGTTGCGCGGTCGGCGTACTCCGTCGCCTGCCGGATGCCCAGGATCACGTTGTAGGCCACCGCGAGCCAGGCGATGAACGAGTTGCCGAACCGGTAGATCAGGAACAGCGCCATGCCCATCGCGAAGAACGGGGCGTACTCGGCGAACAGGAGCGAGTTGAGCATGCCGGACTCGGTCGCCCGGGCGATCTGGGCCAGCAGCGGCCACAGGAACACGACCGCGATCACCCGCTGCTTGGTGATCCCGACGAGCAGGAAGACGCCGATCAGCAGGTAGAACTTGAGCTCGATCCAGAGCGTCCAGAAGGCACCCTGGGCGCTGAGTACGTCCCAGGCGTCCTGGGTCATCGTCATGTTGATCAGACCACCGACGAACCCCTGGTCGCGGCCGCCCTTCCAGTAGGCCTGGAGGATCAGCGTGATGATGACGGCGACCCAGTAGGCCGGGAACAGCCGGGCCACTCGGGAGGAGACGAAACGGGGCAGGTCACGACCCCACGCGGTCATCAGGATCACGAAGCCGCTGATGATGAAGAAGAGCTCCACGCCGAGGTAGCCGTAGCGGGTGACGTGGTTGAGGGTCGGGAAGACCTCCCGGGGGTCGATACCCCAGTAAGGGGTCGCGATGCCGGTGAGGTGGTAGCCCACGACGACGGCTGCCGCGATGAACCGGAGCGCGTCGAGGGCGCCGAGCCGGGAGCGGCGTACGGCCTTCTTCTTGGGCTCGGGGGCGGGTGCGGAGGCAGGGGCCGTGTCCGCGGGTGCGGTCGGGGTGCTGGTCATCGGGTCAGTTCCCCGCCGCAGCGTCCAGGGCCTCCTGGATCGGGTCGATGCGGCGCAGGTCGATGACGTGGCCGGTGCTCGACGCGATCAGGGTCTCCAGGGACGCGCGGGCGACCGCCTTCGACTCCAGGAGAGTGTGGGACGGCTCCTGGCCGAACGCCTTGGTGCGCATCGGGGTGCCGGTGCGCTCGGGGTTGATCGCGTTGACGCGTACGCCTTGGTCGGCCCACTCGTCGGCGAGGGCCTGGGTCAGGTTGACGGTGGCGGCCTTCGCGGAGGAGTAGAGCGCGTAGCCGCGGCGACCGCGGGTGTAGGAGCTCGAGGTGAAGAAGAGGAGCGAGCCCTTCGCCCGGGCGAGGTAGGGGAAGAACTCCTGGGCGATCAGGACCGGCGCGATGTAGTTGATCTCGGTCGCGCTGTAGATCGTCTCTTCGGAGACGGTGGCGAGCTCGCCGCGCGGCAGCACGCCGGCGGTGTTGACCACGAAGTCGATCGAGCCGAAGCGCTTGCCGGCGTCGGCCGCCGCGGCGACGATGTCGGCCCGCTTGGCGACGTCGGTGCTGGTGGCCGAGCGGCTGTAGGAGGCGACGTTGGCGCCGTAGGACTCGGCCAGCTCCGCGATGTCGGCGCCGATGCCGTAGCTGCCGCCGAAGACGACCATGTTCTTGCCCTCGAGGGCGGTCCGGTAGTCCGCCTCGGACTTCTGCGGGAACTGCTGGTGGGCGGTGAGCTGGAAGAGCTTGTCGGCGATGTAGACGTCGATCGGCTCGGTGACCTTCATGTTCTGCTCGTGGCCGTCGACCACCCAGATCTTGGTGTCGGGGAGGTACTTCAGCACGACGCTGCAGTCGTCGGTCGCCCGGAACTCAGGGTCCTGGTCGGCGATCTCGTAGGCCCGCTTCAGGGTCGAGGCGAGGAAGGCCTGCGGGGTCTGGCCGCGGCGCAGCCGCGAGCGGTCCGGGATCTGCGAGATGGTGTTGTCGTCGTTGAGCTCGATGATCGTGTCCGCGGACGGGATGGCCACGTCGACGGCCTGGTAGGTCACCAGCGCCTTGAAGCAGTCGGTGATCACGTCTTCGCTGAGCAGCGGACGTACGGCGTCGTGGAGCAGGACGTTGCAGTCCTCGCCCTCGGGGAGGGCGGCCAGGGCGCGCTTGGTCGTCTCGTTGCGGGTGTCGGCGCCCTCGAGGATCTTGGTGACCTTCGGGTAGCGGCCGTCGCGGGTCATCGCGTGCACGGCGTCGAGGTGGCCGGGAGCCATCAAGATGATGATCTCGTCGATCTGGGGGTGGCGGTCGAGCACACCGAGGGTGTGCTCCATGATCGGCATCCCTGCGATCTTGATGAGCTGCTTCGGGATGTCGAGACCCACGCGGGAGCCCACACCGCCGGCAAGCAGCACGGCAACGTTACGAAGCACTGAACTCTGACCCTTTGATAGATGACGAGGAGCGGTGGATTCTTCCACGATGCGCGGGAAGGACTCCAATGCTGGGTGCGAGGTGATACCGAGCCGTTGGTTCGGCGTGTGATCCGCAGTGGCGTGACGCGTGCCACACCGACGAGATGTTTCGGAAGGGTGACCGGCGGCGTACCTTTGTTTCGTCTTCGCTGAAGCGAAGCCCGAAGCGTTACTGCTCGGTCACGGTGGCCGAGGAGACAGGCACAACGTCTGGTACCCATCCCGGCTCCGCTCACAAGGGGGAGTGGTCGGAGGGACTGGAACGAAAGGTCTTCAACCATGAACCCACTCAGGGTGGGCGTCGTCGGCGCGGGTCGCGTCGGGGCCGTCCTTGCAGCCGCGCTGCGCTCCGCGGGACATTCGATCGTCGCGGTGGCGGGCGAGTCAGACGCCTCTCGCGCACGGATCGCCTCTCTTCTCCCGGGGGTCCCGGTCGAGAAGCCGACTACTGTCGCTCGCGCGTGCGACCTCCTCCTTCTCACCGTCCCCGACGACATGCTCGGCAACGTCGTCAAGACGATGACCGACGCCGGCGCGATCCGCCCGGGGATGTACGTCGCCCACACCTCCGGCCGCCACGGCCTGGCGATCCTCGAGCCGGCCGCCGCGATCGGCGCCCACGTGATGGCCGTCCACCCGGCGATGACCTTCTCCGGCACCTCAGTCGACCTGGCCCGGCTCTCCGGCTGCGTCTTCGGCCTGACCGCCGCCACTCCCGCCGACCGGGCCTTCGCCGAGGCGCTGGTGAATGACCTCGGCGGCAAGCCGATGTGGGTGCCCGAGGAGATGCGTACGCTCTACCACGCCGGGCTCGCCCACGGCGCGAACCACCTGGTCACCCTGGTCAGCGAGGCGATGGAGATCCTCGCCGCCGCCGGCGCCACCGACCCCGCGGGCACCCTGCGGCCGCTGCTGACGGCCGCCCTCGACAACGCCCTGGACCACGGCGACGCGGCGCTGACCGGTCCGATCGTCCGCGGCGACGCCGGCACGGTGGCAGCCCACCTCGACGACATCCGCACCAACGCTCCGCAGACCCTGGCGTCGTACGTCTCCATGGCGCGGGCCACGCTCGACCGCGCCGTATCCGACGGGCGGCTGCTGCCCATCCGGGCGCTCAAGATCAAGAACCTGCTCGACGAGGCGGATCGTGCTGCCGTGCAGCCCCTCCCGCGTCCGATCCACACCTGGAACCAGTGATGAGCGAAGTCGCATCCACCCGCGAGGAGCTCGCGAAGCTCCTCGACCCCGCCCGCCGCGAGGGCACCCTCGTCGGGTTCGTACCCACCATGGGCGCCCTCCACGAGGGCCACGCGTCGCTGATGCGTGTCGCCCGCGAGCGGGTCGGCGGCGGACCCGTCGTCGTGTCGATCTTCGTCAACCCGCTGCAGTTCGGCGCTGGGGAGGACCTCGACCGCTACCCGCGCACGCTCGAGGCGGACCTGGAGGTCTGCGAGCGCGAGGGCGTCGACGTCGTCTTCGCGCCGTCGGTGGACGACGTCTATCCCAGCGGGCTGCCGCAGGTGACCGTGGCCCCCGGCGAGCTCGGTGACGTGCTCGAGGGCAAGACCCGGCCGGGCCACTTCGGCGGCGTGCTCACCGTCGTCGCGAAGCTGTTCGGGCTGGTCAAGCCCGATGTCGCCGTCTTCGGTCAGAAGGACTACCAGCAGCTCGCGCTGATCCGCCGGATGTCGGCCGACCTGTGCCTCGGCGTCGACGTCGTCGGTGCGCCGACGCAGCGCGAGCCCGACGGCCTGGCCCTCTCCTCGCGCAACCGCTACCTCTCGCCCGAGCAGCGGGAGGAGGCGACGACGCTGTCGCGGGCGCTCTACGCCGCGCAGCGCGAGGCCGCCCACGGTGTCGAGGCGGCGCTCCACGCGGCCCGCGCCGAGCTCCGCCGGGCGAAGGGGGTCGACCTGGACTACCTCGTGGTCACCGACCCCGCGCTCGGGCCTCTTCCCGACAACCCAGCGCCCGCCAACCCGGAGCCGGCCGCCGAAGCCCGGATCCTCGTCGCCGCCCGCCTCGGCACCACCCGACTCATCGACAACATGAGCCTCACGATCGGAGCAACCCGATGACTCGTCTGCGCACCATGATGACCGGCAAGATCCACCGCGCCACGGTCACCCAGGCAGACCTCCACTACGTCGGCTCGGTCACCGTCGACGCCGACCTCCTCGACGCCGCGGACATCCTCCCCGGCGAGCTGGTCTCCATCGTCGACATCACCAACGGTGCCCGCCTGGAGACCTACACGATCGCGGGCGAGCGCGGCAGCGGCGTACTCGGTATCAACGGCGCCGCCGCCCACCTGGTCCACCCCGGCGATCTGGTCATCCTGATCGCGTACGCGCAGATGAGCACCGAGGAGGCCCGAGCCTTCGAGCCGCGCGTCGTGCACGTCGACGAGGCCAACCACATCATCGCGCTCGGCTCCGACAGGAGCGAGCCGGTTCCAGGGACCGACCAGATGCGTGGACCGCTCGTTCTCACGCAGTAGCGTGCGGGCATGAGCGAGCGCCAGCGAGCGACAGACGAGATCATCATGCTGTCGCCTCCGTATGCTTTCCTCTCCTCGACGGAGGGGGCAGCATGAACATTGAGCTGCTCTCCGCCCGCGACCCGGGCTGGACCGAGTGGGCGGACGTGATCGTGGTGGGCTCGGGGATCGCCGGGCTGACCGCGGCGCTGCGGCTCAAGGACCAGGTCGAGCGGGTCGCCGTCGTCACCAAGGACGAGCTCAAAGCAGGCTCGACGCAGTGGGCCCAGGGCGGCATCGCGGCGGCTCTCGGCGAGGGCGACACCCCTGCTCAGCACGAGGTCGACACGCTCGTGGCAGGTGCCGGGGCATGCGACCTGGAAGCCGTACGTGTCCTGGTCGGCGAGGGCGCCGAGGCGGTCCGCGAGCTGATCGAGTGGGGTGCCGAGTTCGACAAGGACCCGTCCGGCAACCTGTCGCTCACCCGTGAGGGCGGCCATCGGAGGGACCGGATCGCGCACGCCGACGGCGATGCGACCGGTGCCGAGATCCAGCGCGCGCTGATGGAGGCCGTACGCCGCGCACCGGAGATCCTGGTCTTCGAGCACGCGATGGTCGTCGACCTGCTGACCGCCGCCGATGGCGGCGTCGCCGGCCTGACCATCCACGTGATGGGCGAGGGGGACGCCGACGGCGTCGGCATCGTGCGTACCCGGGCCGTCGTCCTCGCCTCCGGCGGCCTCGGCCAGGTCTTCTCGCAGACCACCAACCCAGCCGTCGCCACCGCCGACGGGATGGCGATCGCGCTGCGGGCCGGTGCGACCCTGCGGGACCTCGAGTTCGTCCAGTTCCACCCCACGGTCATGTATCTGGGTGAGGACTCCCGCGGCCAGCAGCCGCTGATCTCCGAGGCCGTACGCGGCGAGGGCGCCTTCCTGGTGGACTGGGACGGCAACCGGCTCATGGAGGGCGTGCACGAGCTCGGCGACCTGGCTCCGCGCGACATCGTCTCCAAGGCCATCATGAAGCGGATGCTCGAGACCGGGCACCCCAACATGTGGCTCGACGCCCGCCACCTCGGTCGCGAGTTCTGGAAGAAGCGGTTCCCCAACATCCTCGCCTCGTGCGAGCAGCACGGCGTCGACCCGTCCGTCGACCTGATCCCCGTCGCTCCGGCATGCCACTACGCCTCGGGCGGCGTACGCACCGACCTGTGGGGCCGCTCGGACGTACCCGGGCTCTACGCCACCGGTGAGGTCGCCTGCAGCGGCGTCCACGGCGCCAACCGGCTCGCCTCCAACTCCCTGCTCGAGGGGCTGGTCTTCTCGCGCCGGATCGCCGAGGTCCTGCCCGGTGAGCTGCGGCAGCTGGAGGATCCGGCCCCCGGTCCCGGCACCGGCCGGGCGCTAGTCCCCGGCACCGCGCTCAAGCAGCTGCAGGAGACGATGACGACCAAGGTCGGCGTCCTCCGCAACGCGACCGGCCTCGCCGAGGCGATCGACGAGCTCGAGCGGCTCGGGCTCACGCCGGCGACCGAGATCGACCCGGCCGCCTGGGAGGCGACCAACCTGCTGACCGTCTCGCTCGCGCTGGCGACGTCCGCGCTGCTGCGCGAGGAGACCCGCGGGTCCCACTGGCGTGAGGACTTCGCCGAGCGCGACGACGCCGGTTTCGCCGGCCACTTCGACCTGAGACTCCGGGACGGCGAGACTGTCGCCATCTTCACCCCGGCCCCAGCGACCGACCCGTCCCAGACCCCGTCCCAAACAACCCAGTCAACCCAGTCAACCTTGGCAGGAGCCTGATGACCATCCGACGCGTGCCCTTCGACGAGATCCCGCAGCCGCTGCGCGACGAGCTGACCAACGCCGGCCTGGACGCCGGCGAGGTCTACGACGCCGTCGAGCTCGCTCTCGACGAGGACCTGCCCACGTCTGCTCCCGGTGAGATGCCCAGCGAGGACGTCACCTCCGTGGCCACCATCGCCCCCGACTCGACCGGGATCGGCGTCTTCGCCGCTCGGGAGGACGGCGTCGTGGCCGGTCTCGGCGTGGCCGAGCTCGTCTTCGCGTACGTCATGGGCGACTCGGTCACGGTCACCGACCGCGTCAAGGACGGCTCCAAGGTGAAGGCGGGAGACGTCATCATGCGGATCGCCGGGCCGACCCGCGGGCTGCTGACCGCGGAGCGTACGGCGCTCAACTACGCCTCTCACCTCTCCGGCGTCGCCACCGGCGTCGCGGCCTGGACCGAGGCGCTGGAAGGGACCGGCGCGCAGGTCCTCGACACCCGCAAGACCTTGCCGGGCTTCCGGGCGCTCGAGAAGTACGCCGTACGTTGTGGCGGCGGAGCCAACCACCGGATGTCGCTCTCCGACATGGCGCTGGTCAAGGACAACCACATCGTCGCCGCGGGTGGTGCGGTGCAGGCCTATGAGGCCGTGAAGTTCGCCTACCCGGACGTGCCGATCGAGGTCGAGGTGACCACCCTCGAGGAGCTCAAGGCGCTCCTCGACGCCGGTTGCGGCCGGATCATGCTCGACAACATGTCGACCGTGATGATGAAGGAGGCCGTCGAGATCACCGCCGGGCGTGCGGTGCTCGAGGCCTCCGGCGGGCTGACCCTGGACCGGGCCCGCGAGGTTGCCGAGACCGGTGTCGACTATCTCTCCGTCGGTGCGCTGACCCACTCGGTGAAGGTCTTCGACATCGGCTTCGACCTGTCCGAGGGCTGAGGCGTCCTGCCATGTCTTTGCTCGCCGTCAACATCGGCAACAGCCACACGGTTCTCGGGCTGATCGCCGACGGCGTCGTGTCCGCGGACTGGCGGGTCTCCACGCTCGAGCACCGCACCGCCGACGAGTGGTGGGCGCTGCTGCGGGGGATTCTCGGCGACACGTTGGTGGCGAGCGTCGACGGCGTGGTCGTGTGCGCGACGGTGCCCTCGGTCCTGCACGAGTGGCGCGAGATGATCGCCCGCCATCTCGGCTCGGTCGAGAGCGTGGTGGTCGAGCCCGGCGTGCGCTCCGGCATCCCGATCCTGATGGACAACCCACGCGAGGTCGGCACCGACCGGATCGCCAACGCGGTCGCTGCCGTGGCTCTCCACGGCGGTCCTGCGATCGTGGTCGACTTCCGGGGAACGGCGACGACCTTCGACGTGGTCAACGCCGCCGGACAGTACGTCGGTGGCGCGATCCTGCCGGGCATCGAGCTGTCGCTGGAGGCGCTGGGGCGGCGAGGTGCGCAGCTGCGCAAGGTCGAGCTCGCGCGTCCGCGCTCGGTGATCGCCAAGAACACGGTCGAGGCGCTGCAGTCGGGAATGGTCTTCGGAGTCGCCGCGCAGGTCGAAGGGCTGGTCGCTCGGATCATCGCCGAGCTGGGTGTCTCCGCCGACGAAGTGACGGTGATTGCGACCGGCTATCTGGCGGAGTTCGTTCTCGACGAGAGTAAATGCTTCTCGTTGTATTCTCCGTGGCTGACGATGCAAGGACTGGAACTCATATTCCAGCGAAATGCCATTCGTTAGTATTTTCAGTATGGCGAACTGTTGATTCGTCCGGATCGTATGTAATGTTATGGGCATCTCGCTTAACGGCGATGCCTATATTCGGCCCGTTTCCGGGTGAAGAAGAGCAGTGAAGGTAGGAACATGGCTAAGAAGGTTCAGATCATCCTCGAGGACGACATCGACGGCTCGGAAGCTGCTGAGACGGTGTCTTTTGCCCTGGACGGCACGTCCTACGAGATTGATCTCAGCGATGCCAATGCGGCAAAGCTTCGTGATTCTCTCGCGCTCTTCATCGGTCACGCCCAGAAGGTGAGCGGCCGTCGCGGCAGCGCCAAGAAGGCGTCCGCCACCGGTGGCTCGACCCCGAAGGTCATGCGCGAGTGGGGGAAGGCCAACGGTTACACCGTTCCCGACCGTGGTCGCATTCCGGCTGACGTCCGAGCGGCTTTCGAAGCGGCTCACTGACAAACTGGTCTCACCGCACCGAACGTCCGGCTGTCGCGCCCTCCGGGGCGCGGCAGCCGCCTTTGTGTGAGGTCGGCTGTGCAGAGGCGTCTGTCCGGCGTACGGAACGCGTGTTCGCTCTCAGCGCACGGATCGCGTTGTGTTGTCGGGAACGCGTAGGCTGTCTGCGGGGTTGAATCTTGGTGACGCCCCAGAATTCTTAGGAGAGATGCGTACATGTTCGAGCGGTTCACTGACCGAGCCCGCCGGGTGGTCGTGCTGGCCCAGGAAGAGGCCCGCATGCTCTCCCACAACTACATCGGGACCGAGCACATCCTGCTCGGCCTGATCCACGAGGGAGAAGGCGTCGCTGCCAAGGCCCTCGAGTCCCTCGACATCTCGCTCGAGGCGGTGCGCAACCAGGTCGAGGAGATCATCGGCCAGGGCCAGCAGGCACCGTCCGGGCACATCCCGTTCACGCCGCGTGCCAAGAAGGTGCTCGAGCTGTCCCTGCGCGAGGCGCTGCAGCTCGGCCACTCCTACATCGGCACCGAGCACATCCTGCTCGGCCTCATCCGTGAGGGCGAGGGCGTCGCCGCCCAGGTGCTGCAGAAGCTCGGCGCCGACCTCAACCGGGTCCGCCAGCAGGTCATCCAGCTGCTCTCGGGCTTCCAGGGCAAGGAGGGCCAGGCAGGCACCTCCGGCGCCACCGCGTCGACCGGCACCACCTCGACCGAGGCGCCGTCCTCCAGCCTCGTGCTGGACCAGTTCGGCCGCAACCTGACCCAGGACGCCCGCGAGGGCAAGCTCGACCCGATCATCGGTCGCGAAGGCCAGATCGAGCGCGTGATGCAGGTGCTGTCGCGGCGTACGAAGAACAACCCGGTCCTCATCGGCGAGCCCGGCGTCGGCAAGACGTCGATCGTCGAGGGCCTGGCTCAGGACATCGTCAAGGGCAACGTTCCCGAGACGCTCAAGGACAAGCAGATCTACACGCTCGACCTGGGCGCGCTCGTCGCCGGCTCGCGTTACCGCGGTGACTTCGAGGAGCGCCTGAAGAAGGTGCTCAAGGAGATCAAGACCCGCGGCGACATCGTGCTGTTCATCGACGAGATCCACACGCTCGTCGGTGCCGGTGCGGCCGAGGGTGCGATCGACGCGGCGAGCATCCTGAAGCCGATGCTGGCTCGCGGTGAGCTGCAGACCATCGGTGCGACCACGCTGGATGAATACCGGAAATACCTGGAGAAGGACGCCGCTCTCGAGCGTCGTTTCCAGCCGATCCAGGTGCCGGAGCCGACGATCGCGGTCGCGATCGAGATGCTCAAGGGCATCCGCGACCGTTACGAGGCCCACCACCGGGTCACGATCACCGACGAGGCGCTGGTCGCTGCGGTCACCATGGCCGACCGGTACATCTCCGACCGGTTCCTGCCGGACAAGGCGATCGACCTGATCGACGAGGCCGGCTCGCGCCTGCGCATCCGCCGGATGACGGCCCCCGCCGACCTGCGGGAGTACGACGACAAGATCGCCGACGTGCGCCAGCGCAAGGAGGCCGCGATCGACGGCCAGGACTTCGAGGCGGCGGCCCGTCTGCGCGATGAGGAGAAGCAGCTCATCGCCAAGAAGGCCGAGCGTGAGAAGGCCTGGCGTGCCGGCGACATGGACGAGGTCGCCGAGGTCGATGAGGAGCTCATCGCCGAGGTGCTCGCCGTCGCGACCGGCATCCCGATCGTGCAGGTCAACGAGGAGGAGTCCGCGCGCCTGCTGCGCATGGAGGACGAGCTCCACAAGCGCGTCATCGGCCAGGACCAGGCGGTCAAGGCCCTGTCCCGTGCCATCCGACGCACCCGTGCCGGCCTGAAGGACCCGAAGCGCCCCGGCGGTTCGTTCATCTTCGCCGGTCCCTCCGGTGTCGGTAAGACCTGGCTGTCCAAGACGCTCGCCGAGTTCCTCTTCGGTGACGAGGACGCGCTGATCCAGCTCGACATGTCGGAGTTCGGCGAGAAGCACACCGTCTCGCGGCTCTTCGGCTCGCCTCCGGGCTACGTCGGCTACGAGGAGGGTGGCCAGCTCACCGAGAAGGTGCGCCGCAAGCCGTTCTCCGTGGTCCTCTTCGACGAGGTCGAGAAGGCCCACCCGGACATCTTCAACTCGCTGCTGCAGATCCTGGAGGAAGGTCGCCTGACCGACTCCCAGGGCCGCGTGGTCGACTTCAAGAACACCGTGATCATCATGACCACCAACCTCGGCACCCGGGACATCGCGAAGTCGGTCAACCTGGGCTTCTCCCAGGCCAGCGATGTCGCGGGCTCCTACGAGAGGATGAAGTCCAAGGTCTCCGACGAGCTCAAGCAGCACTTCCGGCCTGAGTTCCTCAACCGTGTCGACGAGGTCATCGTGTTCCCGCCGCTGTCGCAGGAGCAGATCGTCGCGATGGTGGACAACATGATCGCGGCGGTCGAGATCCGTCTCAAGGACCGCGATATGGGCATCGAGCTCACCACGGCGGCGAAGCAGGTGCTTGCCGAGCGCGGCTTCGACCCGGTCCTGGGTGCTCGCCCGCTGCGTCGCACGGTCCAGCGCGAGCTCGAGGACGTGCTCGCCGAGAAGATGCTCTACGGCGACATCGGCCCCGGCGAGATCGTGCTGGTCGACGTCGAGGGTGAGGGCGCTGCCGCGCAGTTCACCTTCACCGGTCAGAAGCGCTCGGTCGTCCCGGACGTACCTCCGCTGGAGGGTGCGACCGTGTCCGATATCGAGCTCCCCGACCAGGATGAGCCGACCAACATCGACAAGCCCAAGCCGGATTCCGAGTAGTCCGACAAGGCAACGCCCCGGCCATAGCGGCCGGGGCGTTGCCTTTTCCCCGAGTAGGTGGAATTGGCGGCCGAGTCGTTAGTTGTGGCGGACGAAAGTGGAGTTTCGTCCGCCATTTCTGCGGTTTCGGCGGTTGGTTAGGGGAGGGCGAAGAAGTCTGGCTCCACCTCGGTGGCCAGATTGTCTTTCAGGAGGCCTTCGAGAGCCCGTTGCCGTTGGGTTTCGTCGGACCAGACCACGTCGAGACGGCTGCGGTGGACGGGGGAGTCGGCGTCACGGAGAACGGCCATCAGGCGGCCGCGGCACTGGCGGTCGGTGCCGGCCCAGGTCTGGACCTTGCGAGGCGGTCCGTCGTACGCGGGATGGCCGGCGGCGCGCCAGGCGCACTGGTCGGCGACGGGGCAGCGGGCGCAGGACGGGTTGGCCGCCGTGCAGACGAGGGCGCCGAGCTCCATGACGGCGACCGACCAGGTGGCGGCGGTCGGCTCGTCCTGAGGGAGTACGCCTGCGGCGAGCTCACGCTCGGCCTTGTTGACCGACTGCGCGGGGAACTCGACGCCGCTGAGCGTCCTGGCGAAGACGCGGCGTACGTTCGTGTCGAGGACCACGTGGCGCTTGCCGTAGGCGAAGGTGGCGATCGCCGCCGCGGTGTAGTCGCCGACGCCCGGAAGCGCGATCAGCTCGTCATACGTCGCAGGCACCTCGCCGCCGTGGTGCTCGACGATCGCGGTGGCGGCCGCGTGCAGCCGCAGCGCCCGACGGGGGTAGCCGAGGCGGCCCCAGGCGCGTACGGCCTCGCCGGTCGGCTCCGCGGCGAGGTCGGCCGGGGTCGGCCAGCGCTCCATCCAGGCCTCGTGGATGGGGAGTACGCGGGAGACCGGGGTCTGCTGAAGCATGAACTCGCTGACCATCACCGACCACGGCGTCGCGGTCGCGGAGCGCCAGGGGAGGTCGCGCGCGTTGGCGTCGTACCAGTCCAGGACGGCGTCGTGGAGAACTGTCACACCCAGATTGTGCCGTGCGACAGGTATTGCCACGGAGTGGCACCCCGAAACCCGGGCACGGGATCATTACGGTGTCGCCTATGGCCCGCTCGAGAACGACTGGAGGACGGTTGCCGGCCTCGGTCTACTGGCGCCGGCGGCTGGCGGTGCTCGGCATCGTCCTGCTCCTGATCGTCGGGATCTCGCGGTTCTTCCTCAGCGGTTCCGACGCGGCGGACGACACCGCGACCCCCGTGGCCGACGAGCCCACCGCGACCGTGACGGTCACGCCGACGCCCAGCGCGAAGCCGTCGAAGGAAGCGGGCAACGCGGGCGGCAACAACAAGCCCAAGAAGCCGAAGAGCAGTGCCCCGCCGGAGCCGACCGGCGAGTGCTCGCCCTCCGACATCATCGTCGAGCCGGCCGTCACCGACGGCTACTCCTACGACAACGTCACCATCCCGCTGCAGCTGCGCACTGTGAAGGCGTCTGCGTGCACCTGGAAGCTGTCCGCGGACGCACTTCAGGTGCGGATCTCGCAGAAGGGTGGCGACCTGGTCTGGTCGACGGTCGACTGCGCCAAGGCGGTGCCGACGAAGGAGATCGTCGTACGTCGCGACGTCGTCACCACGCTGCCCCTGACCTGGACCGGCCGCCGTGTCGTCGCCGGCGAGTGCACCGGCCACGGCCCATGGGTGAAGCCGAACTTCTTCGTGATCGTCGCCTCCGCCCTCGGTGGCGAACCGTCATCGGCCACCTTCGGCCTCTACAAGCCCGGCACCGCCCTGTCGCGTACGGAACCCGACACTCCGGGCAACTGACCGCCGAGGCGTCACTCCCGTCGGCCGAGATGGCACCGGGGTGCCGACTCGACCGACGTAGCTGACGTTTCGGCCGACGCGGGTGACGCCTCGGCGGGGGTCAGACGTAGCGTTCGAGGATGGTGGACTCGGCGAGGCGGGAGAGGCCCTCGCGTACGGATCGGGCGCGGAGCTCGCCGACGCCCTCGACGGCCTGGAGGTCGTCGACGCTGGCGGAGAGAAGCTTCTGCAGGGTGCCGAAGTGGTCGACCAGGCGGTCGACGACGGCGGGTGGGAGGCGTGGAACCTTCGCGAGGAGGCGGTAACCGCGCGGGGCGACGGCGCCGTCGAGCGCATCGGAGGTGGTCAGGCCCAGGACCCGGGCGGTGGCGGCGGGGTCGACGAGCTCTGCGGAGTTGAGCGCCTCGAGCTCTGCCAGCAGCTCCTCGGGACTGCGGGAGCGGCGGCCACGGGGGAGGTAGTCACGGATGACCATCTCGCGCTCCGCGTCGACGCCGGTGATGAGCTCCTCCAGCTGGAGGGACAGCAGCCGGCCGTCGGTGCCGAGCTCGAGCACGTAGTCCTCGATCTCGCGGGCGATGCGGGTGACCATCTCCAGGCGCTGGGCCACGACGGCCACGTCGCGCACGGTCACCAGGTCCTCGATCTCGAGCGCCGACAAGGTGGACGCCACCTCGTCGAGGCGCAGCTTGTAGCGCTCCAGGGTCGCCAGCGCCTGGTTGGCGCGGGAGAGGATCTGGCCGGAGTCCTCCAGGACGTGGCGGGTCTCCCCGACGTACGCAGCGATGATCTGCATCGACTGGGACACCGAGATCACCGGGTGACCGGTCTGCTTCGCGACTCGGTCGGCGGTGCGGTGCCGGGTGCCGGTCTCGGTCGAGGGGATGGTGTGGTCGGGCATCAGGTGGACGGCGGCCTGCACGATGCGGCTCAGCGAGTCGTCGACGATGATCGCCCCATCCATCTTGGCGAGCTCACGCAGGCCAGTGGACGTGAACGGAACGTCGAGCGTGAAGCCACCGGTCGATATCCCATCGACCATCTTGTCGTAGCCGAGCACGATCAGCGCGCCGGTGCGGCCGCGGAGGATCCGCTCGAGCCCGTCACGCAGCGGTGTCCCGGGCGCGATCAGGGCAAGCGTCTCGCGCAGTCGGATGGAGTCCGCGGTGCGGTCGGCGGGCACGAGATTCCTTTCGGAGTGGGATGGGGCGATTCTAACCGTGGATCCAACCGTAATGCCGAGAACGTTCGGCCACGAGTCACCAAGCCGATCACACCAAGCGGAGGAATTCCAGCGCACCACTGATGCTGTGCACCTCAAAGACACGCATCCCGTCGACTTCGCGCTCATTGGGGCGGTTGGGCACGGGCGCCCCGGGGTCGGCCGGGACGACGGCGACGGTGAACCCGAGCCGGGCAGCTTCGGAGAGCCGCTGGTCGAGATCTCGCACCCGGCGCAGCTCGCCGGCGAGGCCGATCTCCCCGAGCGCCACGACGCCGCGCGGCGTCGGTGTGCCGGTGTGACTCGAGGCGACGGCGAGCGCCAGCGCCAGGTCTGCGGCCGGGTCGCTGATCCGGGCCCCGCCGACCGTCGAGGCGAACACGTCGCGACCGGAGAGACCGACCCGGGCGTGGCGCTGCAGCACAGCGAGGATCATCGCGAGCCGGGAGCCGTCCAACCCCGAGGTCGTACGCTTCGCCCGCTCCTCCGCGCCCAGCACGGTCAGCGCCTGGATCTCGGCGAGCAGCGGCCGGCGACCCTCCATCGTCACGGTGACGCACGTGCCGGGGACCGAGACGTGATGGGTCTCCACGAAGAGGCCCGACGGGTCGGTGACGGCGACGATGCCCTCCGAGGACAGGTCGAAGCAGCCCACCTCGTCGACCGGCCCGAAGCGGTTCTTCATCGCCCGCACCATCCGGAACCGTGAGTCGCGTGCGCCCTCGAAGTGGAGGACCACGTCGACCAGGTGCTCCAGCACCCGCGGCCCGGCGATCGCTCCGTCCTTGGTCACATGGCCGACCACGACGGTCGTGATGTTGCGGGTCTTGGCCACCCGGATCAGCGCGGCCGCCACCTCGCGCACCTGGGTCACCCCGCCGGGAACGCCCTCGACCCCGGAGGCGCCGATGGTCTGCACCGAGTCGACCACGATCAGCTCGGGCCGGCTCTCCTCGATGTGGGTCAGCACCGCGCCGAGATCGGTCTCGGCGGCGAGGTAGAGCTCGTCCTGGATCGCGTTGGTCCGGTCGGCCCGCAGTCGCACCTGCGAGGCGGACTCCTCACCCGTCACGTAGAGCGCCCGGCGTCCGTAGCGCGCCGTCTGCGCCGCCACCTCGAGCAGCAGCGTCGACTTCCCGACGCCGGGCTCGCCGGCCAGCAGGATCGCGGCTCCCGGCACCAGCCCGCCACCGAGGACCCGGTCGAGCTCCGGCACCCCCGACGTACGCCGCTCCGACTCGGTCACCGACACCGTGCCGATCGGCACCGCCGCGGTGGAGACCGGGGTCGCCTGCGTACGTCCGATCGGGGCGGCCGCCTCCGCGACCGACCCCCACGCCTGGCATTCGCCGCAGCGACCGACCCACTTCGCGGTCTCCCAGCCGCACTCGGAGCAGCGGTAGGTGGCGCGTTTGGACGAGCGAGCGGTAGCCATGCCCAGCAACTTAGAGCACGCCACCGACAGTTCTGGGACCGAACGCATCGGGACGGGTCAGCCTTCGTTACCATGGCTTGGAACGATCCAGAGGTCCACATCGGCATCAAGGGAGGCAGAGCGTGGCGGTGCCGCGTTCCGGCGGTCATATCTCGGCCGCTCCGCCGACCCTCGCGGACGTCGCGGAGCTGGCCGGCGTGTCGCGCCAGACGGTCTCCAACGCGGTCAACAATCCCGATCTGCTGCGCGCCGACACCCTGGCCAGGGTGCAGGACGCGATCGACAAGCTCGGCTACCAGCCCAACCGCGCCGCGCGCAGCCTGCGCACGCGTGCGAGCCACCTGATCGGCCTGCGGATGCCCGCCCTCCAGGAGGGCACGGCCAACGCGATGATGGACCGGTTCGTGCACTCCTTCGTCGAGGCGGCGGCCGAGACCGGCTACCACGTGCTCCTCTTCTACGGTGACCCCGCCGACCCGCTCGACGGCTACGACGAGCTGCTCAGGTCGACCGCAGTCGACGCGTTCGTCGTGACCGACACCCACCTCGGCGGCCAGCAGACGACCTGGCTGCAGTCGCGGCGGGCGCGGTTCGTCTCCTTCGGGCGCCCGTGGACCCAGCCCGACGCCAAGCACCCCTGGGTCGATGTCGACCTCGCCTACGGTGCCGAGATCGCCACCGAGCACCTGATCGAGCGCGGCCACTCGAAGATCGCCTGGATCGGCTGGCACAAGGACTCGCTCCTGGGTGAGGAGCGACGAAGCGGCTGGATCCACGCGATGCACACCCACGGCCTCTCGACCACCGGCCTGGCCTCGCGCACCGAGGACTCGATCAGCTCGGGCAAGGCCGCCGCCGACGCGATCCTCGACGAGACCGAGCCCACCGCGCTCGTCTGTGCCTCCGACACGCTCGCGATGGGCGTGCTGCACTCGCTCTTCGAGCGACGCTTGCGGCTCGGTGAGGACATCGCGGTCGTCGGCTTCGACGACTCCCAGGTCGCCCAGACGGTGCCGCCGGGCATCACCTCCGTACGTCCTCCGCTGGAGGAGGCCGC
>JALZDD010000402.1 GCA_030862715.1 Actinomycetota bacterium
TGCCACGATGAATGCTCTCTGCTCGTTGCGAGCCCGGCCGGCTGCCGGGCCTCGGTGCTAGGGGATCTGCGGAAATCCTATCCGCGGTGTCATCTTGTTATGTACGCCGCCCGCGGGGCCAATTCGCTCGGTCGCTCGGGCATCTGGCGATAGCGTCGCTCGGCATGGAGCCGAACGCGCGTCGTCTGTGGAAGCTGCTCGAGCCGATCCATGCGGTGGGTTACTTCTCACCCGAACCGATCGCCCTGCTCAAGGAGGCCGGCTACCGCGGCTACTGGATGGGCTACTTCGCTGCTCGCTCCGCTCCGCTGGGTGCTGTTCCGGCCGAGGTCGTCCATGCCGTCTTCTACAACTTCGCCTTCTCGCACGTCTCCCGGGCGCTTCCCGACGCCTGGGGTTTCGCCCCGCCCGAGGCCGCTCACGAGGCCCGCCGCAGCGGTGCCGTCGCCGCGCTCCGCCGTCACCTGGGCCCGCTCGCCGATGACGTCGACCGGGCCGCCTCACTCGCCTCGCGAGCCGCTCTCGGCGCCCCGTCGGAGGGCCGGGCCCTGTACGCCGCGCTGCGCTCGCTCCCCGTCTCCGAGGATCCGCTGACCCTCCTGTGGGACGCGGCGACGCTGCTGCGGGAGCACCGCGGCGACGGCCACGTCGCCACCCTGCTCTCTGCCGGGATCGGTGGCCGCGAGTCGCACGTCTTCCATGCCCTCGCCAACGGCACCTCCCCGTCGGTCTACGCCACCTCCCGCAATATCCACGAGACCGAATGGGACGCCCTCGTCTCCGGGCTGCGCTCCCGCGGGCTCGTCACCGACGACGGCCGCTCCCTCACCGACGCCGGCCGAGAGACCAAGGACGGGATCGAGTCGACGACCGATGCGCTTGCTGCCACTGCGTACGCGAACCTGGAGCCTGGCGAGGTCGACGAGCTCATCGCGCTGCTGCGGCCACTGGCCAAGGCGGTGGTCGCCTCCGGCGAGATCCCCGGCCAGTCACCGATGGGGTTGAACCTCGACGATCTCGACCGATGAGTGGCCTCGACCCTCGCCTCCGACCTGTCCTCGGTCTGGCCGAGGAGGCTGCGGCGCGCCCGGGCACCGAGGCCGACCTGGAGACCCTCCAGGAGATCTTCGCCGAGGCGGCGATGCTGCTCGACCTCGGCAACGTCCTCGAGGGCCTCGACGAGCACGACGCCCGAGCCGTCGTCGACGGTCTCTGCCAGGACCTCCTGACCGACGATCCCTCCCAGAGCATTCGCGCCCACGCCGAGTCCGTCCTCCAGGACGACTCGTCCCACGACCCTGACGGCGTCGCCGTGGCGTACCGGATGGCGGCGTACGCGCTGCAGCTGTGACCCGCCAGAACCGCGCACACGTGGGGTTCTGACGCCCCGGCAGCCGTTCCCGCGCTCAACTTCCATGCATATGCACGGTTGTCGCGTTGAGCTCGGCTTTTCGGGTTCAGAGTGCGAGGTTGGTCGACCGTCGCGTGGCGTAGAGCGCAAGGGCTTGGGCGAAGTCGTGCTCGGTGAAGTCGGGCCAGAGCTTCTCGCTGACGATGATCTCGGCGTTCGAGGTCTGCCAGGGGAAGAAGCCGGATAGGCGCTGTTCGCCGCTGGTGCGGATGACGAGGTCGATCTCCTTGACCGGGCCGCCGGGCAGCGCTGCGGTGATGGTCTGTTCGTTGATCTCCGTGGCACCCGCGGCGATCGCGCGGCGGATGCCTTCGACAATGTCGCCGTGCGGGTCGTAGCCGATCGCCATCGTCAGGTGGGCCGGGCGGTCGGCGGTCGCCTGCTCGGCCGCGCGCAAGGCCTCGGCGGCGTCGTCGGGCAGCAGGGAGAGATCACCGGAGACGTGGAGGGCCCAGCGGTCGCTGCGTACGACTGTCTGCGGAAGCTTCTCGGCCAGGATGCCGAACAGGTGGTCGACCTGCGACTTCGGGCGTTTCCGGATGTTGTCGGCGGAGAGGACGTACGAGGTGAGGTGGTCGATCCGCCACCGGGTGCACCACCCGAGCAGGTCCTCGACATGGTCGGCGCCAACGTCGTGTCCGGCGCCCGGGTTCGCGAAGCCTGCCTTCTTCGCCCAGCGGCGGTTGCCGTCCATCACCACGCCGACGTGAGTGGGCAGCATCAGCGGCTCGGGTCGTTGAGGGAGAGGATCTGGCGGCGCTCGGCGTCGGTCAGGTCGGCAGCGGCGAGGACCTTCTGCAGGACGTC
>JALZDD010000413.1 GCA_030862715.1 Actinomycetota bacterium
GTGGTGCCGAGCAGCTCGGCGAAGAGCAGGTGGGCGAGCCCCCAGGTGTGGAAGAGCGGCGCGGCGATGAAGCACCGCCACCCGTCCTTCATCGGCATCCGCGACATCAGCGCGACGGCGGCGTCGAACCCAGCCTCCGGACGCGGCGCCGACTTGGGTGCCCCTGTCGTGCCGGAGGTCAGGATCACGATCCGCCCGTGCCGCTTCGGCGGCGGCACCGGCCGCGCATCGCCGGAGACGAGCGACTCGAGAGTCTGACCAGGATCCGCGGAGTCGACCCACGCGACCAGGCGCTCGGCCGAGGTCGCCGAGGACAGCAGCCCGGTGAACTCCTCGTCGTGGATGATCAGGGCGGGCTCGTCCCGCTCCAGCACACCCACGAGCTGCGGACCGGCGAAGGCGGTGTTGAGGTAGAGCGCGTCGGCGCCCAGCTTCGCGACCGCCAGGGTCGCGTCGATGAAACCGCGGTGGTTGCGGCACATGATCGCGACCCCGTCGCCCTCACCGATCCCCCGGGCCGCCAGGGCCCGGGCGATCGCGTTGGAGCGGCGGTCGAGGTCGGCGTACGTCAACGATCCGAGCTCGTCGATGACCGCGGTGCGTCGCGGGTAGCGGTGGGCGAGGCCGATGAATCCTCCGGCCGGCCCGGTGCCCCAGCGCGCCAGCGCCAGACCGGTCCGTGCGAGCCCGAGGGGGTTGACCGGCCGGACGATGCCGGAGCCGGCCAGGATCATCGCCGCGGATCCGGCGGTGCGCGCCTTGGCAGCCGTAGTCGAGAACACCGTTGGGAGTCTAGCCAGGCTCACGCTAGGTCTCCTGTGGGTGTCCATCGGTCCGGTCGAAGCGGAGCCCGAGACAATCGGCCTGGTCGAAGCGGAGCCCGAGACAGTCGGCACCGAGAATCGCCGGCATCAGACCGGAGTCTTCGGCGCCAGCAGACGCGTCGCGGCCCAGTCCTTGCTCACAGATGCGGTGGTCGTCTGGGACAGTCCGGCGATCGGCGCGGCCTCGGCGATGTCGGCCGGGTCGACCGCACCAGGGCGGCCCACCTTCGGCGTCAGCAACCAGATGACGCCACCTCCGACGAGGTCGGTGAGCGCGTCGACGAGACCGTCGACGAGATCGCCGTCGTCGTCGCGCCACCACAGCAGCACGGCGTCGACCACGTTGCCGTAGTCGCCGTCGACCAGGTCCGCGTCGACGGAATCTTCGATGGCGACCCGCAGCTCGTCATCAGTATCGTTGTCCCAGCCCAGTTCCTGGATGACCATGCCGGACTTGAGGCCCAGCCGGTCCGCAGGCCCTGTGGCTGCGGTCGAGCTCACGTGTCGTTCCTCCAAAAGCTTGATGTCCACGCCGCTTGCATGAACTTGGTTGGTGGTAGTCCAGCGGAGAACGCTGGTCCACGCAACCCCACCCGCCTGTCATTCGCTAGATAACGGCGTGTCGAAGTCCTTTCATGCCCTCGGATCGAGCAGATGGAGCAGTACGTTGCGATCCTGTGCCGTCCCAGCCGACGGGTGCTCAGCGAGGCGGACCTTCGGTCCCTGCCAGTCGTTGGCGGCCAGCTCACGAGAGAGCGAGGCGAGGTGGCCGACCTCCTCGATCGAGCCGCTCCAGCGCGCCGGACCGGCGTGGTCGAGCATCGTGGTGGCGATGGTGAGCACGTCCCCGTCGGAGATGAGCTCGACGATCCGGCCCTGCTGCGGCCAGTCGATGAGGGACGGCGCGGTGACCTCCCACCAGGAGCCGCGAGGCTTCACCGCCGTACGATGCGTGTGCCCGTTGAGCCAGAGCACGGCGCTCTCATGGCGTGAGACGGTCTGCTCGACCTCGTCGCTGAGCACCCGCCGCTTGCCGCCGACGCCGCTCATGTCATTGACCAGCGAGGCCACGTCGTGGTGGCTGGCGATCACCGCGAGCCGCTCGTCGTAGTCGGTGGAGGCGAGCACGGCGTCGAGCCACTCCAGCTGCTCGGCGTCGATCGACCCCTGGAAGCCGCCGGCCGGGTTGACCGTGTCGAGGACGACGAAGGTGACCTCGTCGTTGACGTCGTAGCGGTAGTACGGGTTCCCGCCCGCGCGGAACCCGTGGCCCGGCGGCTTCGCCTCGTCGTGCACGTGGGAGTCGACGAACTCCTGCAGCGTGGTCTGCCGGCGGCGCCGGTCGGGGGTCACCTCGTAGGGCTCGAGCTCGGCCAGCATTCCGAGCGCGACCGGGTCGCCGGAGATCAGTCCGGCGATGAGCTTCGCCTTGGCCTCGTCGGTCCAGTGCTCCGGCATGGCGATCGCCTTCAGATCGCCGACCGCGACCTCACCGATGGCGGAGTTGCCCGGCACTGTGCCCTGCAGCAGCCCGTCATGGTTGCCGTTGACGGCCAGCCACGGGACCTCCAGCCCGGGTGAGTCGATCGCGCGGCGCACAGCCTTCAGCAGCCCGGGGACGAGCGGGAAGCCGTGGTCGCCTCGGCGCATGTCGTACGTCTCACCCTGGGGGTGCCAAAAACGCTTGTCCGGCAGGTCGGCGACGCCCTCGTAGTGCAGCATGTCGCCGGAGTCGGGGGTCAGCCGGCCGCCGTCGAGGAGCGTCAGATACCAGTCGAGCTCGTTGTACTGACCGTTGTCGGTGTTGTCGCCGGTCGCGATCGCCAGGTCGAGCGGGCCACCGCCGATGGGGCCCTCGGTGATCTCGTTGACGGCTTCGACCATCGCCGCGCCGACCTGTGCGGTCAGCAGCTCCTGGGCCCGGTACGTCCCGATCTCGTCGATCAGCTCGCGGGTCGACGCGTCGGGGTCCATGAGCCGGTCCAGGACCTCGACCCGCGCCG
>JALZDD010000225.1 GCA_030862715.1 Actinomycetota bacterium
GACGTCACCCCCGTGACATCTCGGCCGACGCAGCTGACGTCTCGGCGATCAGCGGAGGATCGGCGGCTCGGTCTTCTCCTCGACCTCACCGAGCGTGACGCCCGGGGCGAGCTCGACGAGGCGCAGGCCCTCGGGGGTGATGTCGAGGACGCAGAGGTCGGTGATGATGCGCTGCACGACGCCGAGGCCGGTGTAGGGCAGCGAGCACTCGTTGACGATCTTGTAGGAGCCGTCGCGGGCGACGTGCTCCATCAGTACGACGACCTTCTTGGCGCCGTGGACGAGGTCCATCGCGCCGCCCATGCCCTTGACCATCTTGCCGGGGATCATCCAGTTCGCCAGGTCGCCCGACGCGGAGACCTGCATGGCGCCGAGGATCGCGGCGTCGATCTTGCCGGAGCGGATCATCCCGAAGCTCATGGCGGAGTCGAAGAAGCTCGCGCCCTTGCGTACGGTGACCGTCTCCTTGCCCGCGTTGATCAGGTCCGGGTCGACGGCGTCCTCGGTCGGGTAGGCGCCGGTGCCGAGGATGCCGTTCTCGCTCTGCAACACCAGCTCGACGTCGTCGGGGACGTAGTTGGGCACCATCGTCGGCAGCCCGATGCCGAGGTTGACGTAGTCGCCGTCGGACAGCTCCGCGGCGGCGCGGGCGGCCATCTCTTCACGTGTCCATGCCATGTCAGCGGACCGTCCTCTTCTCGATGCGCTTGTCGGCGGCCTGTTCGGGGGTCAGGGGAACGACGCGGTGGACGTAGACCCCGGGGAGGTGGATGTCGTTCGGCGCGAGGTCGCCGGGCTCGACGAGCTCCTCGACCTCCGCGATCGTGATCTGTCCGGCCATCGCGGCCAGAGGGTTGAAGTTGCGGGCGGAGTCCTTGAAGACGAGGTTGCCGTGGCGGTCGCCCTTCCACGCGCGGACGATGCCGAAGTCGGCGACGATGGCCTCCTCCAGGACGAACTCCTTCTCGCCGTCAGGCGTCTCGAAGGTCATCACCGGCTTCTCGGGCGAGGTCTTGATGACGTTGCCGGCGTCGTCGTACTTCCACGGCAGCCCACCCTGCGCCACCTGCGTGCCGACGCCGGTGCGGGTGTAGAACGCGGCGATGCCGGAGCCGCCGGCACGCATCCGCTCGGCGAGCGTGCCCTGCGGGGTCAGCTCGACCTCGAGGTCGCCGGAGAGGTACTGCCGCGCGAACTCCTTGTTCTCACCGACGTACGAGGCGACGACCCGCCGCAGCCGACCGGCGCCGAGCAGCAGGCCCAGGCCCCAGTCGTCGACGCCGGCGTTGTTGGAGACCACCTCGAGGTCGGTGACGCCGGACTCGAGCAGAGCATTGATGAGCACCGAAGGGATGCCGCACAGCCCGAAACCGCCGACCGTGAGGGTCGCTCCGTTCGGGATGTCCGCGACCGCCTCGGCAGCTGAGGAGATGACCTTGTCCATGATGATCAGTCAAGGGTGGGTCGGCCGTCCGGTCAATAGATGAGCGCGAGTCCACGCTCGATCTTTCGTTGACCGACCTCGCTACCGCAGATGCGTTCACTGAGTGGACGTCGCCTATCGTACGTCCCATGGAACCCGGTCCTGGAGCGCAACAGCCCAGCGTGATCCGCCGCAGTGCGCATCTGCTGCGGCTGCTCGCCGCGCGCGAGCCGGAGGGCGCGACGACCACCCAGCTGGCGACGACCGCCGCCGTCCCGCGCCCGACCGCCCACCGGCTGCTCAGCGCCCTCCAGGAGGAGGGGCTGGTCGAGCGCGACAACGACACCGGCGCCTGGCACCTGGGCCCGGAGTGCTTCCTGCTCGGCGCCGCCGCGACCACCCGCCACGACATCACCCCGGCAGCCCGGGCGGCGGTGCTGCGCATCGCCCGGGAGACGGGGGAGAGCGCCTTCTTCTCGATCCGGCGCGGCGACGAGTCGGTCTGCGTCCTGCGCGAGGACGGCAGCTTCCCGATCCGATCCCACGTGCTCCACGAGGGGATCCGGTTCCCGCTCGGCGTCGCCTCGGCCGGCCTGGCGATCCTCGCCTTCCTGCCGGAGTCGCGGCGCGAGGCCTACCTGGCCCGGACCGACCTCGTCGGCGCCTACGGCGAGCAGCACTCCGCCGAGGCCCTGCGCGAACGCGTCGCCGCGACCCGCGAGCTCGGCTTCGCGGTCAACCCGGGCCTCATCGTGGTCGGCAGCTGGGGCCTGGGCGCCGCCGTCTTCGACGCCCACGGCCAGCCGTACGGGGCGCTGAGCATCACCGGCATCGAGGCCCGCCTCGGGCCCCCGCGCCAGCACGAGCTCGGCCGCCTCCTCCTGGAGGCCGCACACACCCTGACCACGAAGGCTAGGTCGGGTCCTGAGTCAGGGCTTCCTGCATGAGAGCGAGGCGGTGCACCTGGTCGCGGGTGGCGGGATACAGCTCGGTGAAGGTGCCGTAGAGCTCGTCGTAGATCGCGCGGTTCTCGGGATCGGGCACGACCTCTCCGACGATCCGGGTCCAGTCGGTGTCCGGTGGCACGAGGCCGGAGCCGATGGCAGCCAGGAGGGCGTCCCCGTAGGAGGCTCCGATGGTCTGCTCGGGCACGAGCTGCCGGATCCCGGCGACGTCGCTGACGATCTGGGTCCACGGTCCGCTCCGGGTCCCGCCACCGACCGCGACCACGCGGGACGCCGGACCACCGGCATCCTCCAGCAGCTCGAGGATCTGGCGTACGCCGTAGGCGATCCCCTCGTAGACGGCCCGGTACAGGTGTCCGCGGCCGTGGCGCAGGGACAGCCCGGCGACGACGCCGCGCGCGTGCGGATCGAAGATCGGGGTGCGCTCGCCGGCGAAGTAGGGCAGCACGATGAGCCCCTCCGCGCCGGCCGGGACGAGGTCGGCCTCCTTGGCGAGCGTGACGATGTCGCGATTCCCGGTGAGCTCCTGGACCCACGACAGCAGGCTCCCGGACGTGGCCATCCCGCCCGCGAGCGTCTTCACCTCCGGCTGCACGCTCATCGCGGTCCACAGCGGGGGACAGGCGGCGAGATCCTTGCCGATCTGGATGAAGAACATCGTGGAGCCGTACATCAGCATCAGGTCGCCCGGCTGCCGCACACCGCAGCTGAAGGCCTCGGCCCAGGCATCCACCGTCCCGGCCATGACCGGGGTGCCGAAAGGTAGGCCCGTCGCCGCGGCGGCCTCGGCGTGCAGCGCGCCGACCACGTCACCGGACCAGGCGAGCCGGGGCATCTGGAGGTCGCCGAGGATGTCCTCTGCCCAGTCGGACGCCCAGTCCTCGGCCGCGATGTCGTACAGCGGGGTGCACTGGCTGGCGGTGTGGTGGTCGATGATGTATTCCCCGGTGAGCCGGGCCACGACGTACGAGCTCGACCCGAACCAGCGGCGGGTGCGCGCCCACGCGTCGGGCTCGTGACGGCGAAGCCAGAGCAGCTTGGGGCCGACCGCCTGGGAGCTGAGCGCACTTCCGGCCCGGTCGAGGATGGCGTCCGCGCCGAACCGCTCGGTGAGCTCCTCGATCTCGGCCGAGGCCCGGCTGTCGATGCCATAGAGGATGCCCGGCCGCAGCGGGGTCAGGTCGTCGTCGGTGACCAGTACGCAGGGGCCGATGCCGCTGACGCAGAGCCCGGCGATCGTGTGACCCCGGGCGTGCAGCGCGAGCTCCCGGCAGATCGAGGCGACCTCGCCCCACCAGATGGTCTCGGCGTCCATCTCCGCGTGGCCGGCCCGTGGCAACGACATCTGGTGGTGCCGCATCGTCTTGGCGATCACTTCGCCTTCGGCGGTGGCCAGCACGCCCTTGCTGCTTCCGGTGCCGACATCGACCCCGACGACCAAGGCAGCCATAAACCCTCCCAGTCGCGCCGGACCGCCGTGTCCGACAGCCTCGACGGCGTGATCGGTCGATCCTAGTGGCCGTCGGGCGCTCAGCAGCTCGAGGGCTGTTCCTGCTCCGTGGCACCTTGCTCGGCGGTACCTTGCTCATACTGGCCGATGGCCGCGACCTTGGCCGCCGAGGCCGACTCGGGGTCGAACTCGTAGCCCAGCCACTCCTTGGCGAGACGGCGCGCGAGCTCGATCCCGACGACGCGCTGGCCCATGCACAGGACCTGGGCGTTGTTGCTGAGCACCGCTCGTTCGACGGAGAAGCTGTCGTGCGCCGTGACCGCGCGCACGCCGGGCACCTTGTTCGCGCTGATGGCGACGCCGAGCCCGGTGCCGCACACGAGCAGCGCCCGGTCGACGCTTCCGTTGGCGACCAGCTGCGCCGCAGAGGCGGCGACGTGGGGATAGGCGGTGTGCTCGTCGGTCGTGACGCCGACGTCGACCACCTCCGCGACCCGCGGGTCGGCCTCCAGGTCGGCCTTCAGGATGTCGCGGTAGGAGAGGCCGGCGTCGTCGCAACCGACGGCGATCCGCAGGCCGGGTGTCGACTCGATCCGTGCTGGCTCGGTCATGAGGACTCCTCGAGATGGGTCTGGCAGGTCTGGTCGAGCTGCTCCCCGATCGCGGTGACGATCAGGGCGAGCGAGACGGCCCCGGGGTCAGGGGTGCCGATACTGCGTTCGGCGAGGGGGCGGGCTCTGCCGACCTTCGGCACCATCGGTGCGGTCGCCTCGGCGGCCTTGGTGCAGGTCTCCGCGGCGGCGCGCCAGGCCGTGGCCAGGGGGAGCGCGGCGTCGGCGCCCTGTTCGAGCGCGTCGGCGAAGGGACAGAGCGCATCGAGCATCGTCTTGTCGCCGAGCTCGGCGCGACCGAACGTCTGCACCCGGGTCGCCCCTGCACGTACGGCCCGGGTGAGCCCGTCGAGCGTGACCGGCTCCTGGTTGCCGAGGCCCTCGCCGATGGTCTCCAGGAGGAGGCCCCACAGGATCCCGCTCGTGCCGCCGGCGCGGTCGCCGAACGCGGCCCCGGCCGCGGCGAGCACCGAGTGGACGCCACCGCCGGCGGAGACGGCCGCCTCGGCTGCCCCGACGGCGGCCCTGGATCCGCGGCTCATGCCGATGCCGTGGTCGCCGTCGCCGGCGACCGCGTCGATCTCGCCGAGCCGTTCCTTGTGCTCCTCGACCGTCGCCGCGAGCGTGGCGACGAGGCTCTGCGCGATCGTCGCGTGACGGCGGGATGCCGGGCTCGCCGTCTCCTGAGTGCCCTTCGCGGTGGTGCCGGCGGACATGACGCGCGCGGTGAACCGTCCGCCGGCGATGGCCTGGCCCCGGCGGTAGGCAGGGGTGTCGGCAGGAGCCCGCCACAGCGGCTCGAGCTCGTCATCGAGCCAGGTCACCGTCAGTGAGCAGCCCGCCATGTCGAGGCTGGTGACGAGCTCACCGACCTCGGGGTCGATCAGGTCGACTCCCGCGGCTCGCAACCTGGGCTCGACCTCGCTCCAGAGCACGTAGAGCTCCTCGTACTTGGTCGCGCCGAGGCCGTTGAGCAGCACGGCGGCCCGCCCGTCGGCCGCGGCCGGTCGCTCCGCGAGCACCCGGTCGACCAGCTGGTCGGCCAGTCGCGAGGCGGGGATCCAGTCGGTGGTGCTGATGCCGGGCTCGCCATGGATCCCCAGCCCGAAGTCCACCTGGCCGGCCTTCACGTGGAAGAGGGCATCGCTCGCCCCCGGCAGCGTGCAGCCGTCGAACGCCACCCCGAACGAGTACGTCGCCGCGTTGGCGTGCCTCATGAGCCGCTCGACCTCGTCGAGGTCGCTGCCCGCCTCGGCCGCGGCGCCCGCCATCTTGTAGACGGTGAAGGTCCCGGCGATGCCGCGCCGATCCGCCTCCGCCCCCAGAGGTGCGGAGGCCACGTCGTCGGTCACCCACACGACCCGAACGTCCACGCCCTCCGCGCGCAGACGGTCGGCCGCCGAGCCGAAGTTGAGCCGGTCACCGGCGTAGTTGCCGAAGGCCAGGACCAGGCCGGCGCCGCCGTGCGCGGCGCGCGCGATCCGGTGGACCTGCTCGGCCGAGGGCGAGGTGAAGACGTCGCCGAGCACGGCGCCGTCGGCG
>JALZDD010000491.1 GCA_030862715.1 Actinomycetota bacterium
GTCGACGAGCAGGAGGTCGGCTGATGGACTGGATCAACGCGGTCCTCCAGGGAGTCCTGCTCGGCGGGCAGTACGCACTCCTCGCCTGCGGTCTGAGCCTCATCTTCGGGGTGATGCGGATCGTCAACCTCGCCCACGGCGTCCTCGCGGTCGCCTCGGCCTACCTCGCGCTCTGGCTCGTCCAGCAGACCGGGATGCCGTCGTTCCTCACCATCGTCATCGTGATCCCGGTGCTCGCCGCGGTCGGCTACGCGATCCAGCGTGGTCTCTTCAACCCGGCGCTGCGCCACGGCGAGCTGTCGCCGCTGCTGGTCTCGTTCGGCCTGGCCGTCATCGGCGCCAACCTTCTCCAGGAGATCTTCACCGCCGACTCGCGCAAGATCTCGATCGGCACCCTGTCGACCGCGTCCGTCGAGCTCGGCGGCCTGCGACTCGGTGTCTTCTCGCTGATCACGCTCGTGGTGGCCGTCGGCATCATCGTCGGCCTGCAGCTCTACCTCTCCCACACCCGCATCGGCCGCGCGATGCGCGCGACCAAGGACGACCCCGAGGCGGCCACGCTCATGGGGATCGACGAGAGGCACATGTACGCCCTGGCCACCGCGATCGCCATCGGCACCGTCGCGCTGGCCGGTGTCTTCCTCGGCATGTCGACGCAGTTCAGCCCGACGTACGGGGATCTGGTCCTGATCTTCGCCTTCGAGGCGGTCATCATCGGTGGCCTCGGCTCGCTGTGGGGCACGCTCCTCGGCGGCCTTGTCCTCGGCGTCGCGCAGACCGTCGGCGCCCAGATCGACCCGGCCTATGGCGTCCTCGCCGGTCACCTGGTCTTCCTGGTCGTACTCCTGTTCCGGCCCCAGGGCCTGCTCCCGAAGGCGGTCGTCGCATGAGCACAACGACAACCCTCGCCAGGCAAGACCTGAAGGTCGTACGCGGCGGCTGGCCCTCGCTCGCCGGTGGCGGCGTCCTCGCCGCGATCGTGGTGTTCCTGGCCGCGGCGCCCTGGTTCGTGTTCAGCCCGGGCGACGTGACCAACCTGGTCACGCTCTTCGCGCTGATCATCCTCGGCACGACCTGGAACCTGATGGCCGGCTACGGCGGGCTGGTCTCGATCGGGCAGCAGGCGTATATCGGTGCCGGCGGCTACGGGGTGATCAAGCTCGCCGACGTCATCGGGCTGCCGATCCCGGTGGCCGTCGTGGCGGCCGGCGTGGTCTGCGCCGCCCTGGCCATCCCCACCTCGTTCCTGCTGTTCCGGCTGGTCGGAGGCTACTTCGCGATCGGCACCTGGGTGGTGGCCGAGGTCTTCAAGCTGGTCACCCAGGAGCTCCCGGGCTTCGGCGGCGGCTCCGGCCTCTCGCTCACCGCCTTCCAGGGCGTCGACCGAGTCACGCGGATCGCGACCGTCTACTACCTGGCGCTCGCGCTGGCCGTGGCGGTCGTGCTCGCGACGTACCTCCTGATGCGTTCGCGCGTCGGCCTGGGCCTGACCGCGATCCGTGACGACTCGGTGGCGGCGGCGTCCTTGGGGGTCGCGGTGCGGCGCTCGCAGCGCCTCGTCTACGTCGCCGCGTCCGGTGGCGCCGGCCTGGCGGGTGCGCTGATCGCGGTCAACGGGCTGCGGGTCTCGCCGGACTCGATGTTCTCGGTCCAGTACACCGCCTTCATGATCTTCATCGTGGTCATCGGCGGGCTGGGCACGATCGAGGGCCCGATCCTGGGCGCCGTGATCTTCTTCGCGCTCCAGCAGCTGCTCGACTCCTACGGCACCTGGTATCTCGTCGCGCTCGGCGCGGTCGCGATCGCCGTCGTGCTGCTGGCTCCGCGCGGTTTGTGGGGGCTGGCAGCGCGTGGTCGCTACGAGGTCTTCCCCGTCGGTCACGCGGTCCGAGCCGATAGTCGGGGATCAAACAGGCGCTCTACCCGCGAGTAACCGACCGATTGATCCCCGACTATCCACCGCTCTCCAGAGTTATCCACAGGTTTGTGCACATGCGGGGGATTGTTGTGGATGGCTGGATGCGGGATTCGTACGTCTGGCCGATGCTGTCGTTGTGGCTGCCCGGTCTCCTCACTTTCGACCGCCGGAGTACTCCGCCGCGCGGCCCTCTGTGGTGCGGCCCGTGCGCCTCGACCCGAGTGGAGAGATCGGCCCGACACCGCGTCAGGCTCGGGGCCGTGGGTGGCGGCGGAGCAGCCACGGGTTCTACGTGCCGGCCGACATCGATGCCGACGCGCCGATGCAACGCGTGCTCGAGGCATCGGTGCGGCTCCCCGCGCATGCGGCAGTGACGGGGTGGGCGGCGTTGGCGTGGATGCGATGCAAGTGGTTCGACGGCTACGACGCCTCCGGTCGACCGAGACCGGTGACCGTGGCGGCCACTGCTCACTCGTTGGTGTCGCGTCCGGGCCTCGCCGTATGCGGTGAGCGACTCCTCCTCTCTGACGTTCAGGTGGTCGACGGTGTGCGGGTGACGATCCCGGTGCGGTCGGTGACCTTCGAGATGCGCTACGCCCACGACCGGCGGGCGGCCGTGCGAGCCCACGACATGGCCGCTCTCCATGACCTGGTCTCCATCGCGGAGATCTCCGAATGGGCGGATGCGCACCGCGGCTGGACCGGAATCGCGAAGGTCCGGGATGCACTCCCCTTCCTCGACGAGAACGCATGGTCGCCGCCTGAGGTCGATCTCCGACTCGTGTGGGAGGAGCTCGGTATCCGTGATGTCGTGTGCAATCACCCAGTGTTCGACCTCGCCGGCCGGCATGTCGGCACGCCTGACGTGCTCGACCTCGAGGCTGGTGTCGTGGGCGAGTACGACGGCTCCTTGCACCTCGAAGGCAAGCAGCGCGCCAAGGACATCAGGCGTGAGGGAGATCTGCGTGGCGTCGGTCTGGAGTACGTCACCATGGTCTCCTCCGACCTGCGCGATCCGTCGGGATTCAAGGCCCGCACTCTCGCTGCACGGAAGCGGGCACGGGCAATGGCGGGGTCGAGGCGCTGGACGGTGGATCCGCCTGCGTGGTGGACCGCGTCCACGACCGTGGCCGAGCGACGAGCACTCTCGAGTGATGAGCGTCGCCGTCTGCTGAGCCATCGGTGGGCGGCCTGAGCCGTAGTCGGGGATCAAACGGTCGCTCTACTCGCGCGTAACCGACCGTTTGGTCCCCGACTACCTGAGAGGGCTACTCACGAGTAACATAAGTGGCGTGACCGAGACGAGCACCCCCACGACCACCCCCGAGGCGTACGGAATCGAGCGTGCCGAGGGCACCAGCTTCACGCTGACCGTGGTTCGCGCGGCGGACCCCGGGGCGCCGACGGTGCTGGTCGTGCCCGCGATGGGCATGCCGGCGGGCTATTACGACAAGCTGATCGTGGCCTTCGCGGAGGCGGGGATCAACGTCGGCCGGATGGAGCAGCGCGGCCACGAGGAGCTCGGCGGGCGCGTCGCCGGGTGGTCCTACGACTTCGGCTACGCCGACCTGGTCGAGGACATGGCCGCCGCCGTCGACCGCCTCGGCGAGCTGATCCCGGCCGCGGCCGGTGCTACGTACGTCCTCGGGCACAGCCTCGGCGGGCAGGCCGCCAGCGCCTACGCCGCGCTGCACCCCGACCGGGTCGCCGGCCTGATCTACGTTGCCTCGCAGACGCCCTACTGGCGCAACTACGGCCCGGGCTTCCTGGTCGCCAGCCAGGCGATGGGTCTCGTCGGCCGGGTCGTCGGCCACTTCCCCGGCAAGCAGCTCAAGTTCGCCGGGCGCGAGGCCCGCACCCTGATGAGGGAATGGGCCAGGTACGCCCGCACCGGCCGGCTCCGCTTCGGCAGCCCGGCCCGCGACCTCACCTCGGCCATGCGAGCACTCGAGAAGCCCGCGCTGATCGTCTCCATCGAGGGCGACTGGCTGGCCCCGAGTGCGACGGTCGACGAGATCCAGCGCCGGATGCCGCGGCTCGAGGTCGAGCGGGTCCACCTGGACGAGCCAGGCATCGACCACTTCAAGTGGGCCCGGAAGCCGGACTCGACGATCGCCGCCGTCCAGGAGTGGCTCGCGGGCTAGTCGCGTACGCATTTCCGCCAACCAGCGACCCCCACCTTTGATGCGGCCCGAGCGGGCCGCAAGACTCGCCCTGAGGCTGCGATCCCACACCCCCGCCGCGGCCTCGGAAAGGTGAGGAACATGCCAGTCTTCGACGACGGCCAGCAAGAGACCGAGGTCCCCGAGACCGAGGATGTCGTGACCACCGACGTCCTCGTCGTGGGATCCGGCCCGGCCGGCGCCTCCG
>JALZDD010000495.1 GCA_030862715.1 Actinomycetota bacterium
ACCTACCCGGTCGTCGACGTCGACGTCTCCAGCGCCAGCCACCCGTTCTGGACCGGACGCGGCCGCGTCGTCGACACCGAGGGACGGGTCGAGCGGTTCAAGCGCCGCTACGGGCGTGGCCGATGAGTGAGCGTCAGCGAGCGACCATCGAAAATCTCAGCGCGCCGCGTCCGTATCCTGGCGCTTGCGCTACGGAGGTGGCGCGATGAGCGCGCCTCGGCCGCGGTCGCCCCGCAACCTGTCGCGTCCGAAGGTGCCGGTGATCCTGGTGAGCGGGGTCGCGGAGAGCGCGATGCTCTCGGCGACCATCTCGCTCCAGTTCGGCCTCCCTGACGCGGTCATGGTGCGCCACATCATCGACCCCGAGCGACAGCTCCTCACCCGCGTCGTCAGCGACCTGACCGGCGTGATCGAGCATGAGGAGATCAACCTCGCCCACGCCTGCGTGGCCTGCGCGATCCGCGAGGACATCGTGCCGACGCTCGAGCGCCTCGCCGCCCAGGGCCGTTGGGGGAGCATCGTGGCCTGCCTGCCGGTCGCCGCCGAGGCGATCCAGGTCTGCCGGGTGCTCGCCTGGGCACCGCGGATGGCTCCGCACATCTCGATCGCAGCGGTCGTCGCGGCGCTCGAGGGTGCAACCGTCGCCGAGGACCTGCTCGGCCCCGACCTCCTCGACGAGCGTGGTCTGGCCACCTCCGAGGACGACCGCCGCGGCGTCGCCGAGGTCGCCAGCGCGATCGTCGAGTACGCCGACGTCGTCAGCATCACCGAGGTCCCGGATCCCGAGGAGGAGTCGCTGGTGGCGACGCTCGCCCGGCCCGGTACGCCGGTGGTGACCGACCCCTCGCTCCTCGACGCCGCCGGCCTGGTCGCCGGTGTGCACCGCCACCACGCGGTGGAGGCCTGGGTCGCGGAGGTGCGCCGCAACCCGCTGCCCCCGCTGCCCGAGGGCGGCGCCTGGCGGCTCGACCTGCGCTCGGAGCGCCCGATCCACCCGGTGCGGTTCCAGGAGGAGCTGGAGGTCCTCGGCGGCGGCCCGCGCCGCTCGCGTGGCTGCTTCTGGGTGCCGACCCGACCCGACGACATCTGCGTCTGGGACGGGGCCGGTGGCCAGGCGAGCGTGGGCTCGACCCAGAAGTGGGGTCGCACCGAGCGGCTCACCCGGATCGTCGTGGTCGGCATCGACGACGAGGCCGAGCAGATCCCTCGCGCCTTCGAGCGCGCCCTGCTCACCGACCAGGAGATCGCCCAGCGCGGCCAGCTCTGGGAGGAGTCCTGGGACGGGCTCGAGGACTGGCTCGGTCCCATCGGCCGCGCCGCCTGAGACCCACCCCGCAGCAACCACGAGAAGGAGGCCGCCATGGCCGTACCCAAGCGCAAGATGTCGCGCAGCAACACCCGCCACCGCCGATCGAGCTGGAAGGCGACCCCGGTCGCGCTCGTGCCCGTGACCGTCGACGGCCAGCGCTACGACGTACCTCGTCGCCTGGTCCGCGCGGTCGAGCGCGGCTACGTCGACCCCGCCAAGCTCCGCTGAGCCGCTGAAAGGCTCTGCTGAAAGGAAGGCCCTCATGCCCAAACGACCGCCGTCCCCCGTCCGCAAGCGGCGCAAGCCGCTGCTGGCCCCGGACGTGACCTACGTCGACTACAAGGACGTGCAGCTGCTGCGTACGTTCATCTCCGGCCGCGGCAAGATCCGCTCGCGCCGCGTCACCGGACTCACCCCGCAACAGCAGCGCGCGGTGACCAAGGCGATCAAGAACGCCCGCGAGGTCGCGCTGCTGCCCTACACCAGCACGAAGGGATAGATCCCGATGAAGGTCGTCAACTCCATCCGGTCGCTGAAGAACCAGCCCGGCTCCCAGGTCGTACGCCGCCGCGGCCGGGTCTACGTGATCAACAAGCTCAACCCGCGTCTCAAGGCGCGCCAGGGCTGAGCCCGGACAACGCCCTCGACATCGGCCCCGTGGCTCTGTGAGCTGCGGGGCGGATGTCTGCCGGGGCTTGCCCGGTCGAGACCTGACGCTCAGAAGAGCCAATCAAATTGCAGATGGTAACCGTTCTCATTTAGGGTTCGGCGTCACCTGACTGGAAGGCAGCAACCATGCACATCCGCCCCCACCTGCGAGGCATCGCGGTCCTCGCCGCCGTCGCCCTCGCGG
>JALZDD010000515.1 GCA_030862715.1 Actinomycetota bacterium
CGCTGCCGATGACGCTCGGCCACGAGGGCGTCGGGGTTGTCGACTCGCTCGGCGACGGCGTGCACGGGATCGAGCCCGGTGAGCCGGTGGCGATCTACGGGCCGCAGGGCTGCGGCCGCTGCTACCCCTGCGCGCAGGGCAAGGAGAACTACTGCGAGCGCGCCGCCGAACTCCGCATCAGCCCACCAGGGCTCGGCACCGACGGGACCATGGCGGAGTACGTCCTCGTGCCGGACGCCCGCCACCTGCTGCCACTCGGTGACCTCGACCCGGTCGCCAACGTAGCGCTCACCGACGCCGGCCTGACGCCCTACCACGCCATCAAGGGCTCCCTGCCCAAGCTGGTCGCCGGCTCGACCGCCGTCGTGATCGGCGCGGGCGGCCTCGGCCACGTCGCGATCCAGCTGCTGCGGGCCCTCTCTCCCGCGACCGTGATCGCGCTCGACCTCGGCGAGGACAAGCTCGCCCTGGCCACCGACGTCGGCGCCCACCACGCCTTCCTGTCCGACAAGACGGCCGCTGACAACATCCGCAAGGTCGTCGGCGCCCGCGGCGTCACCGCCGTCTTCGACTTCGTCGGCGCGCAGCCGACCGTCGACCTGGCCTCGTCCGTGATCGGTGTGGAGAGCGATCTGGTCATCGTCGGCATCGGCACCGCCAATGCCCAGGTCGGCACCCTCTCCAAGCCGTACGACGCGGTGATTCGGGCTCCTTACTGGGGATCGCGCTCGGAGCTGATGGAGGTCTTCGACCTCGCCCGCGCTGGGCTCGTGCACGTGAAGACGGAGCGGTTCTCCTTGGACGAGGCACCGGAGGCGTACCGGCGACTTCACGAAGGCACGCTTCGCGGACGCGCCGTTGTCGTTCCCTAGTCCTCTCGAACAAAGCCCAGAGGCTGAGTCACCGCCGCCCAAACGACGCCAACGCGCCCCCAGCAAGCAACGCAGCAACGAGGACAGTCCCAGCTAGAACCCAGTAGAGCGCGTCATACCCGCCCAGCACGGCAGCGAGCGCAGCACCCGCAGCAGGAGCAAGCGCACCAGCAACCCCGGCAGGAGCCGAGTAGACACCGTTGAGCGCGGCGTACCTCTCCGGCCCCCACACATCGCTGACGACGGTCGCAGAGATGAGCGTGTAGAGCCCGCGGGCGGTCCCGGTGAGGACAGCGACGACGATCATCACCCAGCCGACAGCGGGCAGCAACGGGAGCAGCGCGACAGAGGCCGCGAACCACAGCACTCCCCCGATCATTCGCGCCCGGACGCCGAACCCTCGCGCGAGCATCGGATAGAACGCACGCCCGGCGACCTGTCCCGCGCCACTGAGCCCGAGGGCCCAGGCGGCGGTGGTGGCGCTCAGCCCGTGCTCGACGAGGAACGGCACCAGGTGGACGATCGAGGCGAACACGACCATCGAGACCAGCGTGCCCGCGAGCGTGAGCAGCACGAACCGGCGGCTCCGCAGCACGTCCCGGTCCCGCACAGGTCGACCGTCAGCCCGAGCCGCCGTCGGTTCCCAGGCGAGATCGAGCACGACGACGCTCGGCACGAACGTCAGCACGACGAAGGCGCCGGCCAGGATCACGTACGTCCATCGCCACTCCACCCACCCCGCCAGCGCATCGGTGAGCGGCGCGAAGATCGTCGAGGCGAAACCGCCGGCGAGGGTGAGGGTGGTGATCGCATCGACCCGCCGCGTACCGAACCAGTGGGTCAGCGCCGCGAAGGCCGGCGGATAGAAGGTGCCAGCGGTCGAGAGCCCGACCAGCACCCAGCCCAGCGCGAAGATCCAGTACGAGGGCGCAGCAGCGACCACGAGCAGCGACACCGCCCCCAGTAGGCTCGCCCCGGCCATCACCCACCGCGGCCCGAAGCGCTGGATGACCCGCCCCACGGGGATGCCCGCGACGGCTCCCACGAGCGTGCCGGCGGAGAAGGCGGTGGTGATCGCCGCTGCTGACCACCCGGTGGCTTCGACGATCCGCGGCTGCAGGACGGTGAAGGCGTAGTAGAGGACGCCGTACGCCGCGGTGACGGTCACGCAGAGCGTGACCAGCACCGCGAGCAGTGGCCGGCCCTCGACCCGCTGTTCCATCGCCAACCTCCCAGCAGCACGTACGTCGTCACCTTCGCACGCGCCACGCTGGCGTCAGCGTCAGCCCCAGCTGCGGCCTCAGCGTTCCAGATGGACCTGTTCGGCGACGCCGCTGAGCTTGGAGGGGTTGCGTACGTAGTAGAGGCCGGTGACCATGCCGTCCTCGACGTGCAGCGTGACGACGCCGTCGACCTCCTCGCCGAAGTAGAGCAGCATCCCGGGGGCGCGGTTGACGCTGGTCAGCTCGAACCTGGGGATGCCGTACTTCGTGGCCAGCCCAGCGAAGAACCGCAGCACCTTCTCGGCGCCGTGGATCGGCTTGCGGGCCGCCTGCACCACACCGCCACCGTCGGAGAAGAGCACGACGTCGGGGGCGAGCACGTCCAGCAGCGACTGCAGGTCGCCACCGGTCGCGGCGTCGCGGAACCGCTCCAGCGCGTGCCGCGCCTCGGCCGCCGAGACCGACTCGCGCGGGCGCCGCTCCGCGACGTGGTCGCGCGCCCGGTGGGCGATCTGGCGCACCGCCGCGGGCGACTTGTCGACCGCTGCCGCGATCTCGTCATAGCCCAGCGCGAAGACCTCACGCAGCACGAAGACCGCCCGCTCGGTCGGCGAGAGCGTCTCCAGCACCAGCAGTACCGCGGTCGAGAGCGAGTCGGCGAGCTCGGCGTCCTCGGCGACGTCCGGCGCGGTCAGCAGCGGCTCCGGCAGCCACGGACCGACGTACGTCTCCTTGCGGCGCGACAGCGTCCGGATGCGGTTGAGCGCGAGCCTGGTCGTGATCCGCACCAGGTAGGCGCGGTGGTCGCGCACCTCCTCCAGCGGCACCTCGGCCCAGCGCAGCCAGGTCTCCTGGAGCGCGTCCTCGGCGTCGGCGGCCGAGCCGAGCATCTCGTAGGCCACCGTGAAGAGCAGATTGCGGTGGGCGACGAAGACCTTCGTCGCGGCATCGTCGCCGGTCGCCTGGCTCATGCGTGCGACCCTACCGGCGCCGGTGCGAGCGGGATCTCGCAGACGTCGGAGTAGCCCTGGCTCTGCAGCCCGGCGGCCGAGTTGAACCGCGAGCGCATGTTCTCCAGCGCGATCATCTGGGTCAGCTCCACCATCGCCTCGGTCCCCAGCTCGGCCAGCAGGGCCGCGACCATCTCGTCGGTGACGGTCATCGGTGTGGACGACATCGCCTCGGCGTACTCGATGACCTTCCGCTCCGTCTCGTCGAAGACGTCAGCGGTCCGCCACACCTGCACCTGGCTGATCTTCTCGAGGTCGAGGTCCTCGTTGCGAGCGAGGTAGTAGCCGAAGTCCAGGCACCAGCTGCACCCGATCGTGCTCGCCGCGGCCATCTCTGCCAGCGACTTGTACGTCGGGTCGAGCGCCTTCCACTTCGCCACCTTGGTCTCGAACCCCATCACCGCCCGCAGCAGCGGCTTGTGGTGGAAGTAGACGTAGCCGACATCGGGGACCTCGCCGTACATCTTCTTGCTCACCCGCCGCACCACGGCGCCGTAGAGGCCGGTCAGATCTGCCTTCGGGATCCTGAACGTGCTGGGCATCGTTGCCCTCCTGTGTCGTACGGAGCATCTCGTCACCATCCAGACACCGACGACCCCCGGGTTGTGACAGTCCCGGCTCGCTAGGGTGGTCGCGTGAGCGAGCCAGAGACGACGACGGTGGCGGAGGGCGTTGCCCGGATCGAGTGGGCCGCGGGCGAGGCCGTCGATGTCGTACGCCGCGAGGTGGCCGCCGCGCTGCTCACCCATCACCGGGTGGAGGCGCTGGTCGACCCCGACGACCCGTCCGAGCAGCGCACCGCGACCTGGTCGGGACTCCACCGCGAAGGCCTGCTCCGCGGCGTCGCGGGCGGCAAGGACCGGATGCTCTACGCCCGGGTCGCGAGCGATGCGCCGGTGGAGGCACCCGAGGGCTTCCGGGCGCTGCTCAACTCCTTCCTCCCGCGCAAGCGCGCGATCGGGCAGATGCTGGTGCGCGACGCCGAGGAGCGCGTCCTGATGTGCCAGCTGACCTACAAGAAGGACTGGGACCTGCCCGGCGGCATCGTGGAGGTCGGCGAGTCGCCGAAGCTCGCCACCACTCGGGAGATCGAGGAGGAGCTCGCCCTCGTCCTCCCCGCCGGCGACCTGCTGCTCACCGACTGGCTGCCGCCCTGGGGCGGCTGGGACGACGCCGTCTGCCTGGTCTTCGACGGCGGCGTCCACCCCTCCTCGATCGTCGAGCGGACCACGCTCCAGCCGCGCGAGATCCGCTCAGTGGCGTTCTGCACCCTCGACGAGGTCCGCGACCGGGCCGCCGACTTCACCGCGCGCCGGGTCGAGGCCGCCCTCGCCGCGCTGCGGGGCGGCCCCGGCTACACCGAGTCGGGCCGCCCCTAGCGCCTAC
>JALZDD010000570.1 GCA_030862715.1 Actinomycetota bacterium
CACATGCTCAGCCGGAGCGTGCGCCCGCCGGCACGTCCAAAGGTAGGTAATGGTCTGTGGATCTCATGCGTCCGAGCGACGTCGCCCTGCTCAAGCAGGCCAGCCGCGACGTCCGACGAATGATCCATGGCGCCGTCTCCTTCGCGGGTCTGCGCGACCGGGGTCAGGTGCGGGTCACCGCGGTGGCCGGTGCGGCGACCAGGAAGTTGACCTCCATCGTGCTCACGCCTTCACTCGGCCTCGGTGGGCGCAGCTGGGAAACCGGCCGCCCCCTGGCCGTCGACGACTACGCCACGGCCGACGACATCACCCACGACTTCGACGAGCAGATCCTGGGCGAAGGCATCGTCACCCTGGCGGTCGCTCCGATTGTCGTACGTCGCAGGCTGCGGGGACTGCTATACGCTGGCACTCGCTCGCGTTCTCGCGGAGTTGAGTTGGCTCGGCACCTGGAGCGACAGGCATCTCTGGTCGCCCAGGAACTCGATGTCCGGGACCAGGTGGACCTACGGCTGCGCATGCTTGTCGCCGCGGGCGCAGTCAGCATGCAGACGTCGGCTCGTGTCGGTGAAGCTGAGCCCGTGCTCACACCTCGGCAGGCCGAGGTCCTGGCCCTGGTCGGCCTGGGTCTGAGGAATGCGGAGATCGCCACTCACATGGGCCTTTCCGTCCCCACGGTGAAGAGCTACCTGCATGCCGCCATGGCTCGGCTGCACGCCGGGACCCGTCAGGCCGCCGTGGTCGAGGCGCGCCGTCTCGGCCTGCTTCGGTAACAGCGCGGAACGGCCGTCTCGGGCAACCCCCTCGACAAGGGCACCATGGCTCCCACGGACTAATTGGGTCCTCGACGTGACGCGCGCTATGACTCTTGACGGTGGTCATCTGTCCCGCGATCTATCGGTGAAGTATTGCTCGCACGACACCGTGAACGATTGCATCAACACCGCTCGGATGCCGTGGCTGCCGAGAATCCTCGAGAATCAACTTCAACACAACATCTCTATCGCCGCCGGGCCACCAAGGCATCAGCCACAACTACAGACTGTGTCCCGCTTGGTGGCGGCTTTGACGTGATCCTCCGGGTTGCGGGTCTGCAGGGCCGCCAGGATCGCCCGGTGCTCGATGAGCGCCGTCTGCCGCGGGCTCGTATGGGTCAGACCGCAGCACTGCCGCATCACCACGGATGGCGAGCGAGCCGGCGAAACCCGACAGGATCGGCCGCACGTCGAGTCCCTGATCTGCTGATGGAAGCGGCGGTTGAGCCGGGCGTACTCCGCCTCGGAGTCGACGTAGGCGGGCGCACCCATCTCCTCACAGATGCCAGCCAGCATCTCGAGCTCCGCATCGGTCGCCCGCTCTGCCGCCTTCTCGGCCAGAGCCGACTCGAGCGTCTCGCGCGCTTCCATAACCGAGAGCGCCTCCTCGACCGTGAACGACCGGGTGCGCACTCCTCGGTGAGGCTCGCTGGTGAGATAGCCGTCCTGCACGAGACGAATGAGAATCGACCGCACCGTCCCCCGAGAGACATCGAGAAGCGTCGTCAACTCCGCCTCCGTCACCCGGGTGTGTGGGAAAGTGCCCGTTGATCAGCGGCATCCTCAGGTCGCCTGGACTGGCTGCTTATCGACATGGAGCACGGGCCCAACCACCTCGAATGCGTGCTCGCCGAGTTGCAAGCGGTCGCGGGCTACGCTCCCACGCCGGTCGTGCGGGCCCCGGGTCTACTGCCAGTGATGATCAAGCAGGTCCTCGACCTCGGCTCACGGTCAATGGCGAGATTCGCCAAGACTGGCCGACCAACGACATGGTCTACAACATCTATGAGCAGATCGCATACCTCACTCAGATCTTCACCCTGATGCCTGGCGACATCCTCGCGACCGGGACCCCGGCCGGTATCGGGGGCCATGAGCGGGAACTTCCTCAAGGTCGGCGATGTCGTCCGAGCAGAGATCGACCAGCTCGGGGCGATCGAGAACCGCGTCATATCGGAGGGCTGAGCCATGCCGGATCACAAGCAGCGCGTCA
>JALZDD010000575.1 GCA_030862715.1 Actinomycetota bacterium
GGCGAATGCCGCGTACGTCACAGTGCTGGCGTACGCGGCGGACGCCAACTGCCGTCAACCGGCATCTGCTTGATACTGTCACCAGCAAGTTGACCGACATCCTTTAAGCACCGTCCTGTGAGGCGGAGAAGGAGGTACGGCGTGCCGCTGCATGCCCACAAAGAAGCACTCCTCGTACTCGAGGATGGTCGATCGTTCCGGGGGGAGTCGTTCGGTGCCGAGGGTGAGACCTTCGGCGAGGCGGTCTTCTCCACCGGTATGACGGGCTACCAGGAGACGCTGACCGACCAGAGCTACCACCAGCAGGTGGTCGTGATGACCGCCCCGCACGTCGGCAACACCGGCGTCAACGACGAGGACCCCGAGTCCCGCCGGATCTGGGTGGCCGGATACGTCGTCCGCGACCCAGCCCGGGTCCCCTCCAACTGGCGCGCCAAGCGCACCCTCGATGACGACCTGCGTGACCAGTCCGTGGTCGGCATCAGCGGGATCGACACCCGCGCCCTCACCCGCCACCTGCGTGAGCGCGGCGCGATGCGCGTCGGGATCTCCACGATCGAGACCGACCCCGAGGCCCTGCTGAAGAAGGTGCTCGCCAGCGCCGAGATGAGCGGTGCGAACCTCTCCGGCGCGGTCAGCACCCAGGAGGCGTACGTCGTCCCCGCCAAGGGCGAGAAGCGGTTCACCGTCGCGGCCCTCGACCTGGGCATCAAGGAGATGACCCCGGAGCGGATGGCCGAGCGCGGCATCGAGGTCCACGTCCTCCCGGCGACCGCGACCCTCGAGGACGTCCTCGCCACGCAGCCGGACGGGCTCTTCTACTCCAACGGCCCCGGCGACCCGGCCGCGACCACCGGCCAGGTCGAGCTTCTCAAGGCGGCGCTGGCCGAGAACATCCCCTACTTCGGCATCTGCTTCGGCAACCAGCTCTTTGGCCGCGCGCTGGGCTTCGGGACCTACAAGCTCAAGTACGGTCACCGCGGGATCAACCAACCGGTCATGGACCTCACCACCCGCAAGGTCGAGGTGACCGCCCACAACCACGGCTTCGCCGTCGACGCCCCGATCGGCGAGGAGACCACGACGCCCTACGGCATCGCGACCGTCTCCCACGTCAACCTCAACGACGACTGCGTCGAGGGCCTCGAGCTCAAGGACGCCGAGACGGGCAAGCTCAAGGGCTTCTCGGTCCAGTACCACCCGGAGGCCGCGGCCGGCCCGCACGATGCCGCCTACCTCTTCGACCGGTTCATCTCTCTCATGGCGAAGGAGGTCTGAGCGATGCCCAAGCGCGAGGACATCAAGTCCGTGCTCGTGATCGGCTCCGGCCCGATCGTCATCGGCCAGGCCTGCGAGTTCGACTACTCCGGCACCCAGGCCTGTCGCGTGCTGCGCGAGGAGGGGATCCGGGTCGTCCTGGTCAACTCCAACCCGGCCACGATCATGACCGACCCGGAGTTCGCCGACGCGACCTACGTCGAGCCGATCACCCCGGAGTTCGTCGAGAAGGTCATCGCCAAGGAGCGCCCCGACGCCCTCCTGGCCACCCTCGGCGGCCAGACCGCGCTCAACTGCGCGGTGGCGCTGGACGAGCGCGGGATCCTGGAGAAGTACGACGTCGAGCTGATCGGCGCGAGCATCGACGCCATCCAGCGCGGTGAGAACCGCGAGGAGTTCAAGAAGATCGTCGCCGAGCTCGGCGGCGAGAGCGCCAAGTCGGTCATCTGTCACAGCATCGATGACCTGCTCGCCGGCGCCGAGCAGCTCGGCTACCCGGTGGTCATCCGGCCGAGTTTCACCATGGGTGGCTCGGGCTCGGGCTTCGCGTACAACGAGACCGAGCTGCGGCGTCTGGGCGGCGCCGGCCTCGCGGCCAGCCCCACCACCGAGGTGCTCCTGGAGGAGTCCATCCTCGGCTGGAAGGAGTACGAGCTGGAGGTCATGCGCGACCGCAAGGACAACTCGGTCATCGTCTGCTCGATCGAGAACCTCGACCCGATGGGCGTGCACACCGGCGACTCGATCACCGTCGCCCCGGCGTTGACGCTGACCGACCGCGAGTACCAGAAGCTCCGCGACCTTGCGATCGGCATCATCCGCGCCGTCGGCGTGGACACCGGCGGATGCAACATCCAGTACGCCGTCAACCCGGCCGACGGCCGGATCATCGTCATCGAAATGAACCCCCGAGTCTCGCGCTCCTCGGCGCTGGCCTCCAAGGCGACCGGCTACCCGATCGCCAAGATCGCTGCGAAGGTCGCGATCGGCTACACCCTCGACGAGATCGAGAACGACATCACCGCCGGGCCGAACGGCTCGACCGCCGCGTCGTTCGAGCCGACCCTCGACTACGTCGTCGTCAAGGTCCCGCGCTTCGCCTTCGAGAAGTTCCCGGGCGCCGACACGACCCTGACCACCCACATGAAGAGCGTGGGTGAGGCGATGGCGATCGGCCGCAACTTCACCGAGGCCCTCCAGAAGGCGCTGCGAAGCCTGGAGAAGCCCGAGGCGGTCTTCGACTGGACCCAGGAGGTCGTCGAGCTCGACAAGCCCGCGCTGCTGGAGGAGATCAAGGTCCCCACCGACGGCCGGCTCAAGCGGGTCATGGACGCGATCCGCTCCGGTGCGACGCCGGAGGAGATCTTCGAGAGCACCAAGATCGACCCCTGGTTCGTCGACCAGCTCTTCCTGATCAACGAGATCGCCCAGGAGATCATCGCGGCGCCCGAGCTGACCGCCGATGTGCTCCGCTACGCCAAGCGCCACGGCTTCTCCGACTACCAGCTCGGCAAGATGCGCGGCATGACGGCCGACGTGGTCCGAGGCGTACGCCACGCGCTGAACATCCGCCCGGTCTACAAGACCGTCGACACCTGTGCGGCCGAGTTCGAGGCGCGTACGCCCTATCACTACTCCTCCTACGACGAGGAGACCGAGGTCGCGCCCCGGGAGAAGGAGGCCGTGATCATCCTCGGCTCCGGACCCAACCGGATCGGGCAGGGGATCGAGTTCGACTACTCCTGTGTGCACGCCTCCCTCGCGCTGAGCGAGGCCGGCTACGAGACCGTCATGGTCAACTGCAACCCCGAGACGGTGAGCACCGACTACGACACCTCCGACCGGCTCTACTTCGAGCCGCTCACCCTGGAGGACGTGCTCGAGATCGTCCACGCCGAACAGCAGGCGGGACCGGTCGTCGGGGTCATCTGCCAGCTCGGCGGCCAGACCCCGCTCGGGCTCGCCCAGGCGCTCAAGGACAACGGCGTGCCGATCGTCGGCACCAGCCCCGAGGCCATCCACCTCGCCGAGGAGCGCGGCGCCTTCGGCCGGGTGCTCCACAAGGCCGGCCTGGTCGCGCCGAAGCACGGCATGGCCACGACGTTCAACGAGGCCCGCGAGATCGCCGCGGAGATCGGCTACCCGGTCCTGGTGCGTCCCTCCTACGTGCTCGGCGGCCGCGGCATGCAGATCGTCTACGACGACGAGGCGCTGCGCTCCTACATCGAGGCCGCGACCGAGGTCACCCCGGACAAGCCGGTGATGGTCGACAAGTTCGTCGACGACGCCGTCGAGATCGACGTCGACGCCCTCTACGACGGGACCG
>JALZDD010000625.1 GCA_030862715.1 Actinomycetota bacterium
GCGCGCTCGATGCCGGGGCCGCCCTTGCGGGCGACGTCGCCACCGCCGGCGACGTCGATCAGGAAGATCTGGGTGTCGACCAGCGCCGGGGAGAAGGTGGCGGTGAGGTTGTCGCCGCCGGACTCGACCAGGACCACGTCGAGTGGCGCGAACTCCTCCTCTAGCTCCTCGACGGCGATCAGGTTGGCGGTCACGTCGTCGCGGATGGCGGTGTGGGGGCAGGCGCCGGTCTCGACGGCCCGGATGCGCGCCGGGTCGAGCACGCCGGCCGAGCGGAGGAAGCGGGCGTCCTCGTCGGTGTAGATGTCGTTGGTGACCACGCCGATCTCCAGGTCGGCGGCCAGCTCACGGCATAGCAGCGCGATGAGCGAGCTCTTGCCGGTGCCGACCGGACCGCACACCCCGATACGCAGTCCCCTGCCGTTCTTCGTCGTGTTTTCAGGCACTGAACAACCTCCTGGTCGTGTGGGCGTGGGTCTGGGCCCACAGGTCTAGCTGAGGCGCGCTGGGCGCCGGGATGTGATGGGGTTCGGTGAGCGGAGCGACCTCGGTGGCGAGTCGCTCGGCCTCGGGGAGCAGGTCGTGCACCCACGAGGTGGTGTCGAGGGGGTCGAGGGGCAGCAGCTTGAGGGCTGCCGAGGCGACCGTCTGCAGGTCGTCGTACGCCACGAGCCGGCCCAGGGAGGACGGCGCGATGCCACCGGTCGCGGCCGCCGCGGCCAGCACGATCGGACGGCAGGGCCGCTCGAGGACGGACACCTCCGCAAGGTGCGGCGAGTCCGGGAACAGGCGCCTGACCAGCCGCAACAGCGCGCGACCGAGGGTGCGCGAGGTGTCCCGCATCGGGGCCGCGGGGGTGCGGGCCGCCCAGGCGTCCAGGACCGGTGCCAGCGGCAGACCGGCGCGCAGCCGGTGCAGCGCCACCACCGCCGCGCCCGCCTCGACTCTCACGACGCTGGCCAGTCGCGACCGCATGAAGACCGGCACCTGCTCGGCGGTGAGGCCGGAGCGTACGGCTGCCTCCAGCTGGCCCGACTGGGTGTGACCGGCGACCGGGAGTCGGGCGTCGGCGAGCAGCATCATGAGCAGGTCGTCGGACATCGCGCTCAGAACATCGAGTAGAGCTGCGTCAGCGGCAGCTCGGTCGCGGGGGCGGGCTCGATCAGCTCGCCGTCGACGTGGATGCGGAACGTCTCGGGCTCGACCCGGATCTCGGGGGTCGCGGAGTTGTTGATCATGTCGGCCTTGCCGATCTCGCGCGTGGGCGAGATCCCGACGAGACGGCGGCGTAGGCCGAGACGATCGGCCAGCCCGGCCTCCAACGCGGACGGCGCGACGAACGAGACCGCATGGTCCGCCCCCGGCCCCACCAGCGTCGGTCGCATGAGCACCGGCTGCGGGGTCGGGATGGAGGCGTTCGGATCACCGAGGGCGCCCCAGATCAGGGCGCCGGACTTCATCACGACCTCGGGCCGGATGCCGAAGAACCGCGGGTCCCACAGGACCAGGTCGGCCATCTTGCCCGGCTCCACGGAGCCGACCTCGGCGGCGATCCCGTGCGCGATGGCGGGGTTGATCGTGTACTTGGCGACGTACCTCTTGGCTCTGATGTTGTCCGCCTTCCCGCCCAGGGAACCGAGCCGGGCCTTCATCGCGTGGGCGACCTGCCAGGTGCGGCAGATGACCTCGCCGATGCGGCCCATCGCCTGCGCGTCGGAGGAGGTGATCGAGAGCGCGCCGAGGTCGTGCAGTACGTCCTCGGCGGCGATCGTGGTCGCCCGGATCCGGGACTCGGCGAAGGCCAGGTCCTCGGGCACGCGCGGGTTGAGATGGTGGCAGACCATCAGCATGTCGAGGTGCTCGGCGACGGTGTTGACGGTGTGCGGCAGGGTCGGGTTGGTGGAGCCGGGGATGATGTGGGGCAGCGAGGCGACCGAGAGGATGTCAGGCGCGTGCCCTCCCCCGGCGCCCTCGGCGTGGAAGGCATGGATGGAACGGCCGGCGATCGCGGAGACCGTCGACTCCAGGTAGCCCGCCTCGTTGAGCGAGTCCGAGTGCAGCGCGACCTGCAGGCCGTGCTCGTCGGCGGCCTTGAGCGCGGCGTCGATCGCCGCCGGGGTCGAGCCCCAGTCCTCGTGCACCTTGTAGGCAGCGGCGCCGGCCAGCGCCTGCTCGGCCAGCCCGGCCGCGGAGACGGTGTTGCCTTTGCCCATCAGCAGCAGATTGACCGGCATGTCGTCGAGCGCGCGGTGGATCGTCTCCAGGTGCCACGGCCCGGGGGTGACCGTGGTGGCCTTGGAGCCCTCCGAGGGTCCGGTGCCGCCACCGCCGACAGTGGTGATCCCGGTCGAGATCGCCTCGACGATCTGGGACCGGGACAGGAGGTGTACGTGGACGTCGATCGCCCCGGCAGTGAGGATCTTCCCCTCGCCGCTGACCACGTCGGTGCCGGGTCCGATGACCAGGTCGGGGTGGACGCCGTCGGCGATGTCGGGGTTGCCGGAGCGACCAAGGGCGACGATCCTTCCGTCGCGGATCCCCACGTCGGCCCGGACGATGCCCCAGTGGTCGAGCACGAGGGCGTTGGTGATCACCGTGTCGAGAGCACCCTCGGACCGCGGCACCGTCGACTGGTTCATCGACTCGCGGATCGACTTGCCGCCGCCGAAGACCGACTCCTCGCCACCGGCGGTCAGGTCGTCCTCGACCTCGATCCACAGGTCGGTGTCACCGAGCCGCAGCTGGTCGCCGGTCGTGGGGCCGTAGAGCGCGGCGTACTCGCTCCTGCTGATCTCCACCATCACGCCTCCTCGATCTGACTGGGCTTGATCTGGATGCCGGGCACGACCCGGGCGCCCTTGAGCGCGACGATCGCGACCTCACGCGACGCGCCGGGCTCGAACCGGCGCGAGGTGCCGGCGGGGATGTCGAGCCGGAACCCCTCGGCCGCGTCGCGGTCGAAGTCGAGAGCAGAGTTCACCTCGGCGAGGTGGACGTGGGAGCCGATCTGGACCGGCCGGTCGCCGGTGTTGAGGACGACCAACGTACGCCGCTCCGACTCGCTCCGGTCGGTGTTGAGCCGGATGGTGCCGTCGGCGACGCGTACGGCTCCGGGACCGCTGGACTGCATGGACATCTCCGCTTCAGGCGATCGGCTGGTGGATGGTGACGAGCTTGCGGCCGTCGGGGAAGGTCGCCTCGACCTGCACCTCGACGAGCATGTCGACCACGTCGGGCATGACCTGGTCGCGGGTCAGCACGGTGCGTCCCCGCGTCATCAGGTCGGAGACCGAGGCACCCTCGCGCGCCCGCTCGATCACCCAGGTGGAGATCAGGGCGACGGACTCGGGGTAGTTGAGGAGCACCCCACGGGCGAGCCGGTCGCGAGCGACCATCCCGGCCACGGACAGCAGCAGCTTCTCGGTGTCGGACGGGGTCAGATGCATCTCGCCAACTCTCTGGACGGCCGGCCTAGACGGCCAGCTGGGATCGGACGTGATCGTGCGCCTCGGAGCCGCCGTCACCGCGCGCGGTGATCCGGCCGGACTCGAGGATGTAGTAGGCAGAGGCCGTACGCAGCGCGAACCCGACGTGCTGCTCGACCAGCAGCACGGTGAGGTCGCCGCGACCGGTGAGCTCGGCGATCACCCGCTCGATCTCGGCGACGACGTTGGGCTGGATGCCCTCGGTCGGCTCGTCGAGGATGAGCAGCCGCGGCCTCGTCAGCAGCGTACGCGCGATCGAGAGCTGTTGGCGCTGGCCGCCGGAGAGCAGCCCGGCGCGCCTGCCGAGCAGGTCCTTCAGCGCGGGGAACAGGTCGAGCATCTCGCTGATCCCGGCCCGGTCGCCGACCAGCTGGAGGTTCTCCAGCGCGGTCATGTCCCCGAAGCTCTGCTGGCCCTGCGGGACGTAGCCCAGGCCTCTCTTGACGCGTGCGCTCGGGCGCAGCGCGGTGACATCCTCGCCGTCGAGCAGTACCCGGCCGCTCTTGGCCCGGACCAACCCGACCGCCGCCTTGAGCAGGGTCGTCTTGCCGGCGCCGTTGTGTCCCATCAGCGCCACCGCGGCGCCGGTCGGGACCTCGAGGCTGACCTCGTGGAGCACCGTGGTGCGGCCGTAGCCGCCGGTGACCGACTCGATCCTCAGCATCAGGCGTCCTCCCCTGTGGTTTCGGTGACCGCGGCGACGGTGTCACCCAGATAGACCCGCTGCACCTCGGCGTCCTCCCTGATATCGGTGGCAGTCCCCTCCGCGATGACCTTCCCCGCGTGCAGCACGGTCACGATGTCGGCGAAGCGTCGGACGAAGTCCATGTCGTGCTCGATGACCACGACGGTCCGCTCCGGGCTGATCCGGCGCAGCAGCTCCCCGGTCGCCTCCCGCTCCTCGGCCGACATCCCGGCGACGGGCTCGTCGAGCAGCATCACCGAGGAGTCCTGCACCAGCAGCATGCCGATCTCCAGCCACTGCTTCTGCCCGTGCGAGAGCACGCCCGCGGGCCGGTCCGCCAGTTCCGTGAGCCCGACGGTCTCCAGCACCTCGGCGACCTGCTCGGGCATCCCCCGCCGCGGCAGCATCAGCCGCCACCGCGCCCGGTGCACGCCGGCGGCGATGTCGAGGTTTTGCAGCACGCTGAGCTCCTCGAAGACCGTGGCGGTCTGGAACGTACGTCCCACCCCGAGGCGGGTGATCCGGTGCGATGCCAGCGTGAGCAGATCGCGTGTGCGATAGCGCGCCTCACCACTTCCCTTCGCAAGACCGGTCAGGGCGTCCACGAGCGTCGTCTTCCCGGCGCCGTTGGGGCCGATCAGGAAGTGCAGCCGGCCCGGCTCCAGGGTCAGGGACACTCCGTCGATCGCCACGAACCCGTCGAACTCGACCCGCAGGTCGCTCACCGTCAGGGTCATCTCGCTGCCGCCTCCTCGGATGCTGACCGAGGTACCTCGGTCTCGCCTTGCTTCCCTCGTGGAACTCCACGAAGTAGGTGATCGCCCACCGAGGTACCTCGGCGAGCATTCAGCCGCCCGACCAGCCCCAGCAGCTGCGCCAGCCCGCCCGGCAACAGCAGGATGACCAGCACGAACAGTGCTCCCTGGAAGTACGACCACGACCCCGGGAAGGCTTCGGAGAGCGAGGTCTCGGCGTAGCCGATCAGGAGCGCGCCGACGGCCGGGCCCAGCAGCGAGGCCCGCCCGCCCAGCGCGACCCCGGCGAGCAGCCCGATGGAGGCGACCACGCCGACGTCGTCGGGCGAGACGATCCCGGCGATCGGCACGAAGAGCGCGCCGCCGATCGAGGCCAGGACGGCCGCGATGACGTACGCCGCCAGTTTGACGTTGGCCGGGTCGGTGCCGAGGAACCGCACCCGCTCCTCGCCGTCGCGGACGGCGACCAGCAGCTCACCGAAGCGAGTGCTGTAGAGCCAAGCCATCGCCAGGATCGAGATCAGCAGGATCCCGGCGGCGATGAAGTAGAGCATCCGCTTGTTGGCCGGGTCGAACAGGGCGTACCCGAAGAAGCCCTGGAAGTTGTTGAGGCCGTTGGCGCCGCCGGTGGTCTTCACCTGGCCGACGAGCAGGATCGCGAAGGCGGCGGCGAGCGCTTGGCTCAGGATGGCGAAGTACGCCCCCTTGATCCGCCGCTTGAACACCGCGAGCCCCAGCAGGCCCGCCACCAGTGCCGGCAGGACCAGGATGACGACGAGCGCGAACCCGCCGTTGCGCAGCGGCTCCCACCATCCCGGCACCGTGGCGTCGCCGTAGAGCGCCATGAAGTCCGGCACACCGCCGGGCCCGGCGTCGGCGAGCTTGAGGTGCATCGCCATCGCGTAGGCGCCGATGCCGAAGTAGAGCCCCTGGCCGAGCACCAGCATCCCGCCACGGCCCCAGGCGAGCCCGATGCCGACCGCGGCGATGGCGTAGCAGCAGTACTTCGCGAGCAGGCCGAGGCGGAAGTCGGACAGGACCGCCGGAGCGAGGGCGAGCAGGGCGACCGCGAACAGCAGCCAGCCGACGTACGGATAACTGTGCTTGATCTTCGGGGTCTTCATGCCAGGCTCCTAGTCCGGACCGAGAGGATGCCCTGCGGGCGCAGCTGCAGGAACGCGACGATCGCCAGAAAGACGATCACCTGCGCGACCGAGCCGGTCAGCGCGTGGGCGAGGAACGCCTGCAGCAGGCCGATCCCGAGAGCCGCGACGATCGTGCCCTTGAGGTGCCCGATGCCGCCGACCACGACCACGAGGAACGCCTGCACTATGTAGGACGTGCCGAGGTTGGGGCCCGTCGACCCGAGCAGCGTGAGCGCCACCCCGGCCACACCGGCCAGACCGGAGCCGATGAAGAAGGTGGCCCGGTCGGTGCGGCGGGTCGAGATGCCGATGGTCTCGGCGAGGTCGCGGTTGCCGACGGTCGCCCGGATCTGCCGCCCGAGGGCGGTGAACCGGAGCACCGCCAGCAACGCGGCCACGCACGCCCCGGCCAGGACGATGATGAAGAGCCTGGTCAGCGGGAAGTCGTAGCCCAGGATCGGGATCGAACCGTCGAGCCAGCTCGGCGCGGGCACCTCCTTGGCCGGAGCCCCGAAGATGTCGCGCGCGACCTGCTGCAGGACGAGACCGACGCCGTAGGTGACCAGCAGCGTGTCCAGCGGACGGGCGTACATCCACCGCAGCACGCTCGCCTCGAGCGCCAGCCCGAGCAGGCCGCCGATCACGAACCCCACGGGGAGCGCGATCAGCAGACTCAGCTCGGTGCTGGCGACGATGGTCGAGACGACGTAGGCGGTGTACGCGCCGGCCATGATGAACTCGCCGTGGGCCATGTTGATCACGCCCATCTGACCGAAGGTCAGGGTGAGCCCGAGGGCGATGAGGAGCAGGACCGCACCGGCGGAGATGCCGGTGAAGACCTGGGCGAGCAGCGCGTCCAACGGGCTAGTTCTTCCACCAGTCGTAGGACTCCAGGTACGGGTCCGGCTCGATCGGCTCGTCGCTCGACCACACCGCGTCGATCAGCCCCTCGGAGTTCACCTGGCCGATGAGCGCGGTCTTGGCGATGTGGTGGTTCTCGCCGTCGACCTCGACCGTGCCCTCGGGCGCGTCGTAGGTGACGCCGTCGGAGGCGTCGATGACGTCCTCGACCG
>JALZDD010000632.1 GCA_030862715.1 Actinomycetota bacterium
GCGCTCTTCGACTTCTACGACCGCCGGCTGCCGGCCTCCATCGTCTCCGGCGCCCACTTCGACCAGTGGTGGAAGCAGGCCCGGCGGGAGACGCCCGACCTGCTCACCTTCGAGCTGTCGATGCTCACCAACGACGCCGCGGGCGAGGTGACCGAGAGCGACTTCCCGGCGGAGTGGGACGCAGGGCCGCTCACGTTCTCGCTGAGCTACCACTTCGAGCCGGGCGCGGCCGATGACGGGCTGACGATCGACGTACCCGTGGCCACGCTCAACCGCGTCGGCGCCGACGACTTCTCTTGGCTGGTGCCGGGGCTGCGCGAGGAGCTGGTGACCGCGCTGATCCGGGCGCTTCCCAAGCCGCTGCGGGTCAGCTTCGTGCCCGCTCCCGACAAGGCACGCGCCTTCCTGAAGGAGACGCCGCCGGGGGAGGAGCCGCTGCTGACCGCGCTGGAACGCTGGGCGCGCTCGACCGCGGGCGTACACATCCCCCGCGAGGCCTGGGACTGGGACAAGGTGCCCGAGCACCTGCGGCCGACCTACCGCGTCGTCGGCGAGGACGGTCGCGAGACGGCGAAGGGCAAGGACCTCGACGCGCTCAAGGCTCCGCTCGAGGGCGAGTTCGAGGCCGCGATCGCCGAGGTCGCGGCGTCGGCCGGTCATACCCGCACCGGCGAGACGAGCTGGGTCTTCGGTGACATCGCCACCACGGTGACCGAGAAGCGTGCCGGTCATGAGGTCACGGTCTTCCCGTGCCTCTCCGACGAGGGCTCGACGGTCGGCCTCGTCGTCGCCGGATCGGCGGAGGAGGCCGAAGCGCGGCATCGTCTCGGTGTCGTACGCCTGCTTCTCCTCGCTCTCCCGAATGTGGGCAAGCAGGTTGTCGACGGGCTCTCCACCATGGAGAAGCTCGCGCTGGCCGGATCCCCCTACCCCAGCGCCGCCGAGCTCGTCGAGGACTGCCGCGCTGCCGTCGTCCGCCAACTGGTCGATGCCCGTCCGCTGCCGCGGACGCCCGAGACGTACGCCGCTGTCCTGGCCGCCGCCGGCACGCCGGCCGAGCTGGTCGCGGCCGTCCGTGCGGTCCTGGCCGACGTGATGCGGGCGCTCGAGGCCTATCGCGAGACCGACAAGGCGCTCTCCGGGCGGGCCGACATGTTCCAGCTCCCCGCGCTGACCGACATGAAGGACCAGCTCGCGCGGCTCGTGCACCGCGGGTTCGTCGCGGAGGCGGGCGCTCAGCAGATCAGGCGGTATCCGACCTATCTGACGGCCATCGTCGAACGTCGCCGCAAGCTCGACGCCGACCTGCGCGCCGACCGGGCGACCCACGACCGGATCGCGTCGCTCCAGGACGCCTATCTGCACCAGATCGAGGCGCTCGCCGAGGGAAGGCCGCCCGGGCCGCGGCTGCGGCAGGTCCGGTGGATGCTCGAGGAATACCGCGTCCAGCTCTGGGCCCAGCATCTCGGCACCGCCGAGAAGGTCTCCGACGCGCGGATCCGCAAGCTGCTGGCGTAGGGCCGCAAGGCTGTTACATGCGGGCGGCGGCCGCTACGCTCGATCCGATGTCCAGAGAGTTTCATTCGCCGATGCGTCCCGGGGACGGCTTCTTCGACTCCCTCCTCGGGGGCGCCGACCCTGCCCTGGTGCAGGAGGCGGCCGACGCGGCGGCGACGGCGCTCGTGCGTGGGGCGCGGGACAGCGACGATCCCGCGGTCGCCGAGCGGATCCTCCATCTGGCCGAGTCCGAGGGCATCGAGACGATCGCGGAGGTCTGGTCGAGCTCGCCGGCGGAGTCGCTGGCCGGCTGCCTGTGGCGGCTCTACCTGCTCCGCAGCTGGGTCTACGCCGACCCGGTCGGCGCGGCGCGCGAGTTCGAGGCCGGCCGGGCGAAGGCCCAGGTCGCACAGGTCGTGGCCGGTGTCGCGGAGCCTCCGGGCCCGCAGGAGCTCAAGGCGATGGTCGACGAGGTGCTGCGCGGCATCGCCGGCAGCGACTTCGCCGTCGTGCTCCTTCGCGCCGCGGCGTTCTCCCGTGTCATCGCCGCCGGGCGGGCGGCACTGGACCCGGATGCGGCCGCCAAGGACGTACGCAACATGCTGCAGCTGTCCGAACAGCTTGAAGCGGCGGGTCACGCGGAGCTCGAGCAGCGGCTGATTTGAGGTGCTGTAGCCTCCTGTTCGCTTTGATGCGGAGGAGGTTGGGGTCACCGTTACACTGGTGCCGAACACGTCGGGCTGCGGCAGCCCCGGGTCCCAACTTCAGCCGCTTCGAGCGGCCTTGCGCCGTGAGGCGCTCCCGGTCCGGCGTGTTCATCATCTTTTTCGGTGCACCTCGGCTGGGCGGCCATGACGCCAGCCACCGACCAAGGAGCCGAAGTGACCGACACCCAGCCCGCATCGCGCGAGGGCGCCATCTCCTACGAGCCCGAGATCGGTGACGGCAACGCCGACCCGGGCGAGGTCGTGTGGGGCTGGGTGCCCTACGAGGACGACGAGACCCAGGGCAAGGACCGCCCCGTTCTCGTGATCGGCCAGAAGGCCGGCGTACTCCTGTCTCTGATGCTGACCAGCAAGGACCACGACCGCGACGAGGCGCAGGAGGCGCGGAACGGGCGGCACTGGATGGATGTCGGCACCGGCGGCTGGGACCGCCAGGGCCGGCCCTCCGAGGTGCGCCTGGACCGGCTGATCCGGATGGACCCCGCAGACGTACGCCGTGAGGGCGATGTGCTGGCCAAGGAAATCTTCGATGATGTGATCAAGGCCGCACGCGATCACCTCGCCTGAGGCGGTCCTGGAGCAGTCTTCTCAGCAAGTGTCCAGGTACGTATCGTAAAGTGAATCGCTGGTAAACCGGGTCTGTGGTTGCATCACAGACCCGGTCCTGGTGTTGAGATGGAGGAAATGGTGCGGCGCACGCGGCTGGCAACGGCGCTTCTGGTGACGGTTCTCTCGGCGTCCCTCGCCGCCTGCGGTGGTGGTGATCCGGCCTCGAAGCCATCGCCGAGCACCACGACGAAGGCACCGACCAAGGTGAAGCTCGTCTTCGGGGTCTCCGGCCACAAGACGCTGGTCGACACCTACAAGCAGCTGGCTGCCGAATACACCCAAGAGGTCCCCAACGTCACCGTCGAGGTGAAGTCCTGGCCGACCGCCGACCAGCTCACCGCGGCGGTCAACAGCGGCGAGAAGGTCGACGTGGTGCTCACCCCGCGTGCCGACGTTGCCACGTTCGCCGCGGACAAGCGGATCCAGCCCGTCGACACCCTGCTTGAGGCTCGCAACGTCGACTTCGGCGACAAGTACTCCCGCGAGGCGATGGAGGACTTCTCCGTCGAACGCCGCCTCGAGTGCATGCCCTACTCGGTCTCCCCGCAGGTCGTCTACGTCAACACCGGGCTGATCGACTTCGACGCCATGAAGGAGGAGGGCCTGCCCACCCCCAGCGTCAGGGCCGATGGCTCCCTGCGTGGCTGGACCCTCGAGCAGTTCAGCTCGGCGATGACGTACGCCGCCGAGCACAACAAGGGCGTCCGGGGCACCTACGTCGAGCAGAACCTCACCGCGCTGATGCCCTGGCTCGCCGGTGCCGGCGCGACCCTCTTCGACGACCCGCTGGCCCCGACGACCACCACGCTGGAGGACTCGGCCGGGGCCTACGAGGATCTGGTCGAGGCGATGACCCAGCCCAACGTGCTGGCCACCCCGAAGGACCTCGGTGGGCGCACTCCGTTCCAGGCCTTCAAGCAGGGCCGCCTGGTGGCTCTGGTCGGTGACCGTTCGCTGGTCTCGGACCTTCGGGCGACCGAGGCGATGGAGTGGGACGTGATGCCGATGCCGGGCGGCAACGGCACCACCGGCGACTACGCCGGACTGTGCATGGGCTCGGAGACCGCCGACCCCGACGCCACCGCCGACTTCCTCACCTATCTCATCTCGACCGAGTCGGTCGTGAAGATGGTCCGCACCGGCCACTTCGTGCCGGTCAACTCCGAGGTCGGCTACGCCCCGGTCTTCACCCAGCCCGAGCGCAACCCCAAGAACGCCCGCATCTTCACCGACACCGTGCGCGACATGCAGGTCCTCCCCGAGGCCACCCAGCTCGCCCAGCTCCAGAAGGTCGCCGCCGTCGCCGTACGAGGCTCGTTCGCGGTCACCGAGCCCGACCAGGTCGAGGACTACGCGGTCCAGATCGACGAGCTCTCCAAGACCGTCTTCCCCCAGCCCACGCCGCTGGCCTCTCCCTCGCCCTCCATCTCACCCAGCTCGTAGCCGAGGCGTCACCCAGCTCGTAGCCGAGGCTTCACCCCGGTCGGCCGAGGCGTCAGGTACGTCGGTCGAGAGGTCAGGGCTCGATGTCCGCGTGGAGGACGGCGTCGGTGAGAAGCGGGGCGGTGAGGGCGATCTGCCAACCGCGGGCGCCGAAGCCGGAGAGGAGTTCGATGATGCCGTCGAGCAGGGCGCCGGGGTCGCGGGTCTTCGGGGGCGTCCACATGGCGCGGCGCAGGAAGTCGGGAGTGAGCAGGTTCTCGGCGGGGAGGTTGCGGGCCTCGGCGAGGGCGTTGACGGACTCACGCGCCAGCGTGAGACGACGAGCAGCGACGGGATCCTTGTCGGCCCACGCGCGCGGCGGGGGAGGGCCGTCGGAGCGTGGCGACCGCACCGGAAGCTCGTCCTCGTCCATCGTGACCGCGCGGTTGAGCGCCTTCACCCAGGAGGTCGCGTAGCGCTCGGCGCCACGGCCGTGGAAGCCCTTCAGTCCGAGCAGCGCGGCCTTGTCCTGCGGGAGGTCCTGCGCGGCGGCGACGATCGCGGCGTCGGGGATGATCCGGCTCGGGGTGACGTCACGCTGCTGCGCGATCCGGTCGCGCTCGGTCCACAGCTCAC
>JALZDD010000637.1 GCA_030862715.1 Actinomycetota bacterium
GTGGTCATCTCGCCGCTGATCGCGCTGATGCAGGACCAGGTCGACGCGCTCTCCGCGCTCGGCGTGCGCGCCGGCTTCCTCAACTCCACCCAGATGCCCCACGAGCGGCAGCAGGTGGAGAAGGCGCTGCTCGCCGGTGAGCTCGACATGCTCTATCTGGCCCCGGAGCGGCTGCGCGTGCCCGAGACCGGCCGGCTGCTCGACCAGGCCAAGATCTCGCTGTTCGCGATCGACGAGGCCCACTGTGTCTCTCAGTGGGGTCACGACTTCCGCCCCGACTACCTGCAGCTCTCCCACCTGCACGAGCGCTGGCCGGAGGTGCCGCGGATCGCGCTGACCGCGACCGCCACCGCGGAGACCCGGCGCGAGATCGCCTCCCGGCTCAACCTCGAGGACGCCCGCCACTTCGTGGCCTCCTTCGACCGGCCCAACATCCAGTACCGGATCGCCCCGAAGGACAAGCCGGCCAAGCAGCTCCTCGACCTGATCCGCACCGAGCACCCCGGCGAGGCCGGCATCGTCTACTGCCTCTCGCGCAACTCGGTCGAGCGCACCGCCGCGACCCTGGTCGGCGCCGGGATCCCCGCGCTCCCCTACCACGCGGGACTCGACGCCAGGACCCGCGCGCAGAACCAGTCCCGCTTCCTGCGCGAGGACGGCATCGTCATGGTCGCCACGATCGCCTTCGGGATGGGGATCGACAAGCCGGACGTACGCTTCGTGGCCCATCTCGACCTGCCCAAGTCGGTCGAGGGCTACTACCAGGAGACCGGCCGGGCCGGACGTGACGGGCAGCCGTCGACCGCGTGGCTGGCCTACGGGCTGGCCGATGTCGTCCAGCAGCGGCAGATGATCGAGACCTCCGAGGGCGACCGGGCCCACAAGCACCGGCTCGGCCAGCATCTCAACGCGATGCTGGCGCTGTGCGAGACCGTCGACTGCCGGCGGGTGCAGCTGCTGCGCTACTTCGGCCAGACCGCCGAACCGTGCGGCAACTGCGACACCTGCCTGGCCACGCCGGAGTCCTGGGACGGCACCGTCCCAGCCCAGAAGGTGCTCTCCACCGTCATCCGGCTCGACCGCGAGCGCAACGGACAGCGCTTCGGGGCCGGCCAGATCGTCGACATCCTGCTGGGCAAGGTGACCGAGAAGGTCCGCCAGTTCCGCCACGACGAGCTCTCGGTCTTCGGGATCGGCACCGACATCGCCGAGAGCGACTGGCACTCCGTCATCCGGCAGCTGCTGGCTCGGGAGATGCTCGCCGTCGACACCCGCTACGGCGTCTTCTCGGTGGCCGAGGCCGCCGGGCCGGTGCTCCGCTCCGAGCAGCAGCTGATGCTCCGCAAGGAGCCGCCGCGGCAGGCTCGTCGCAGCGGCTCCGGGGAGCGGAAGCCGAAGGTGGCCGCCGCCGACCTCTCGCCGGAGGCCGCCGAGGTCTTCGAACGGCTGCGGGCCTGGCGCGGCGAGGTCGCCAAAGAGCAGGGCGTGCCCGCCTACGTCGTCTTCCACGACGCCACGCTCCGCGAGATCGCCACGCGGCTGCCGGCCAGCCGCGACGAGCTCGGCACGATCAGCGGGATCGGCGAGGCGAAGCTGGAGAAGTACGCCGACGGCGTGCTCGCCGCTCTTTAGGCCGCGAGCTTCTCGGTCCGCTCGTAGCTGGCCGGCACGAGCGGGCGTTCCGCGGCCAGCTCCTGCTCCTCACGTTCGCGGGCGGCAGCCTCGGTGTCCCACCAGACCAGCAGCCGCAGCAGCAGCCCGCCGGTGAGCAGACCGGCGAAGAGGTCGCTGGCCCAGTGCCAGCCGAGGGTGTAGGAGACCGCGACCGCGTTGAGCGCGATCAGTCCGACGCCGGCTGCGAGGAGCCGCACCGTGGTCCGCGAGACAGCGGTGTAGCGCGCGATCAGGTAGACGGCGGTGCCGTAGACCAGGACCGCCTCGGCAGCATGCCCGGACGGATAGCTGATCCCGTGCCAGCCGTCCTTGAGGATCCCGCCGGCGAAGAACTCCGCGTCCTGCTCGGTGGGAGCCGGGCGCGCGAGCAGCACCTTCGAGCCGCCGACGCCCACGTAGAACGCCGCCTCCGCGGCCACCGCGCAGATGATCGGCCGCCAGCTGCGGCGCCTGTGGGCCACCGCGACCGCGACGGTGACGAGCACCGGCAGACAGACCGCTTGGCCCGCGATCGGATCGAGGATGTGCTGGAGGACGTACTGCACCTGCGGCGGCAGCATCCGGCTCCAGTATTCATGGCCGTGGGTGTCGAGATGCTGCAGCGGTCCGGCGGCGAGGATGGTCAAGATCACCAGCGCCCCGCCCAGCACTGATATCGATATGAGCCTCCGAGATCGGTTCACAGTCATACGACGCTAAATGCCCCGAGCCGCTCCCGTCGAAGCCGGGTTCGCTGCGGGTGGCCTTCGTCACCTCGCTAGGCTGCGCCGCGATGAGCTCTGAGGTCTGGTACGTCAGCTATGGATCCAACATGTGCCGAGACCGTCTCGGCGCCTATCTCCTCGGTGGCCAGCCGGTGGGTGCGCTGCGGTCCTACGTCGGCGCGCGAACGCCGGCGATGCCGGTCGACGACGTCGCCGTCGACCTCCCCGGGCGGCTCTACTTCGCGGGTGAGTCGAGGACGTGGACCGGTGGGGTGGCGTTCTACGATCACGACGCGGCCGGGTCGTGGACGGCTGCCCGCGCCTTCCGGATGACCGCCGAGCAGTTCGCCGACATCGCCGCGCAGGAGATGGGCCGGCTGCCCGCACCCGGCGACCCGATCGAGCGGGTCGTCATCGACGGGCTCGAGACGGGCCGCCACGAGGCCGGCCCGGGCCACTACGAGACCCTGATCGAGGTCGGTCGCCGCGACGGCCTCCCGATGCTCACCTTCACCGCGCCGCACGGCTTCGACGCCGTCCCGCACACCCAGCCATCGGCTGCGTACGTCTCGATGCTCGTTCGCGGGCTCGACGAGTCACGCGGCTGGGACCGCCGGCAGGCCGAGGCGTACGTCAGGGAGCGCTGCTGAGCGCCTCGCGCAGCAAGCGACCGGCTAGCCTGCCCGCATGAAGATCGGACAGGCGGACGAGCGCGCGCTTCTCGAGGGAATGGTCGACACCCAGCGGGACGAGATCAATGCCATCCTCGAGGACCTCGACGACGAGGAGGCGCGCCGGAGGCTGGTCCCGTCGCTGACCACACCGTTGGCGCTGGTCAAGCACGCGACCTTCGTGGAGAAGGTGTGGTTCCACGCCAGGGTCGCGGGGGTGTCGCGCAAGGAGATCGGGCTGCCGGACACCGTCGACGAGAGCTTCATGCTGGCTCCCGAGGACACGGTCGAATCCGTCCGGGCAGCCCACCGCGCGGCCTGCGAGCGCTCCCGCGAGGTCGCCGCCGGACTTGAGCTGGACGAGCGGTTCGACTGGCACGGCAACTCGGTGACGCTGCGGTTCATCTACGCGCACATGATCCAGGAGCTCGCCCGCCATGCCGGACACGGCGACATCCTCGTCGAGCAGATCCGGGCAAGGCGCTGACCAAGGACTGCCCACACCGCCCGCATCTCCTCAGATGTCGATGACGAGGTCGCCGAGCGGTTTCGAACAGCAGGGCAGGAACTTCCCGGCGGCCACCTCGCGTGGCCGGATCCCACCGGCATGGTTCATGTCGACCTCGCCGGAGACGAGGGTCGACTTGCACGTGCCACACATGCCCTGCACACACGATGACGTCAGGCGTACGCCGGCGGCCCTCACGGCGTCCAGGACGGTCTCGTCCGAGGCGCACTCGAGGTCGCGGCCGCTGCGCCGCAGCCGGATCCGGTACGCAGCCCCGGCCTCCCGCGCCGCGGCCGGCGCCTCGGCATCAGGCGGGTCGGTGAGGACGAAGCTCTCCTCGTGCCACCGCGCGGACTCGCCACCCAGCGCCTCGAAGGCCGTCCGCGCCGCCCCCATGTAGCCTGCCGGACCGCAGCAGAAGACCTCGCGTCCGCCCAGGTCAGACACCAGTTCGGCGAGCTGCGCGGCGCTCATCAGCCCGGTCGGCCCGGACCAGGAGGCGTCGGGCTGGTCGACGACCCACACGATGCGTACTCCGTCGTGGGCAGCAGCCAGAGCCTCGAGCTCGTGCCGCTCGATGAGGTCGGCCGGAGTACGCGCGTGGTGGACGACGACCACGTCGGCGGTCTCGGCGAGGTCGGCCAGCGTCCGCAGCGTCGAGAGTGTCGGGGTGATCCCACTGCCGCCGGAGAGCAGCAGATAGGACGGCGCGGGGTGCTCCCGCACCGAGAACCCGCCCATCGGCCCGCTCGCCCACAGCCGGTCGCCGACGGCCAGCTGGTCGTGGAGCCAGCCGGACATCGGCCCGTCGGGCACCCGCTTCACTGTGATGGTGAGCAGGTGCGGACGGGTGGGCGGCGAGGAGATCGTGTAGCACCGTTCGACCCGCTCGCCCTCGATGGAGGCACGCAGCGTCAGATACTGCCCCGGCGCAAAGGCGAACCTGTCGCCGCCGGTCGGTTCGAGGGTCACCTCGACCACGTCATGGGTCACGCGCCGCACCCGGCGACACCGCAGCTCACCCTCGAACGGCCTCTCCTCGGGCAGGATCCCGGCTCCAAGCGGGGACGGGACCGCATAGAGCGCCGGCAGGGGCGCCACGTCGACGGGCCATGGCTCAGTCATCGGCTCCACCTGTCTGCGCTTCCGATCGGATCTGGGCGTCGTACCAGCGCACGAAGTCGTCGACCTGACGCTCGGCCTCGTTGTAGGGGCCGGGGACGTAGGCCGGGTCGGAGACCCCGAGCTGGGTGTTGCGTACGAACTCGGCGTCCTGCTCGTTGGTCGCCCGCCACACCGCGGTCAGGGCCTCGACGTCGTAGTCGACCCCCTCCACCGCGTCCTCGTAGACAAGCCAGGTGGAGCGGACCAGGGTGCGGTCGGGCGAGAGCGGCGTGACGGAGAAGGTCACCACATGGTCGGCGAGCAGGTGGATCCAGGCGTTGGGCTGGGTGTGGAGGGTGCAGCGCCCGAGCTGCGGATCCTCGAGGTCGCCCAGGAGCCGGCCCACCAGCCGGGAGCCGTCGATGCTGAACGACTCCCCCGCTCCGTCGAGCGGCTCACGCTGGATCCGGAAGCCGAACGGGCGATCGGCGAGCTCCTCGATCAGGGCGTACGGCATCCCGATCGCGTCGCAGCGCCGCGCCAGATCGGCCTCCGCGAAGAGGTAGCGGTCATGGTCTGCGCGGAGCCGGTCGGGGATCTGGTCCTCGCGCAGCCCCCAGGTCGGGAAGAAGGTGCAGATCAGCTCGGGGTGCCCGCCTTCGCAGTGGTAGCACTCCCGGTTGTTCTCCATGACCAGCTTCCAGTTGCCCTCCTCGACCAGGTCGACCTGGGCGGCGACCTTGGCCCGGTCGAGACGGTGCGGGGTCAGGTAGTCGTGGACCTGCTCGGCGACCACGTCCAGGTCGCCGTCGGGCTTGGCGGCGAGCGAGCAGTAGAGCAGCCCGCCGACCTCGCGCAGCGCGACCGGGCGCAGGCCGAGGCAGGCGGTGTCGATGGCCGGCGAGAGCTGGGGTGCGTAGCGGAGCGACCCGTCCGTGGCGTACGTCCAGCTGTGGTAGCCGCACACCAGGTTGCCGACGCTGCCGTGCCCCGGCGCGACCAGCCGGGAGCCGCGGTGGCGGCAGACGTTGTGGAACGCGCGCACCTGCTCGTCGTCGTCGCGGATGACCAGCACCGAGGAGCCGGCGACGTCGAAGGAGAAGTAGTCACCGGGCTCGGGCACCTCGGCAACGGTGCCGACGAAGAGCCAGCGGCGCCGCCAGAGCAGATCGACCTCGCTCGCGAAGAGGTCTGGGTCGGTGTAGAGAGCACCCGGCAGCGAGTGACCGGGTGTCCTGCGGTCGAGGTGGTCGAGGATTCTCGTACGTCGGCCGGCGAAAGGTTCGCCGACGAGTTGGTCTGTCATCCATCGCTCCCAGGCAGATTCAGAAAGGTTCAGTGGGGGGTCAGATCGTCAGGCACAGCCGCAGCGCGTCGTAGACCGCGGCATGGACGTTCCGGCTGGCGACCGCGTCGCCGATCCGGAACAGCTGGTAGCTGCCCGCCGCATTGCGGGACACCGGTTGCGGCGCGCCGGTCAGCAGCGCCGTCTGGTCGACCTCACCGAGGTTGATCGAGCCGGGGACGAGGTCGTGGTAGAGCTCGTCGTTGGGGGTGGTCCCGTGCTCGACCACGACATGGTCGACGTGTCTCTCGACCTCGGCACCTTCTGCGTATTCGCTGGTCAGAGTGGCGATGAGCCGGTGCTCGGAGCCTGCCGGGGCCCGGCGCACCGCGGCCAGCCGCCGGGCCACGGTCAGGGTCACGTCGTGCGCGGCGAAGACCCCGAGATAGGCCGGGCTGTTCATCGAGCCGACCGAGATGCCGACCATACGCTCCGGGGTGACCAGTTCGACCTGAGCGCCCAGCGTCGCCAAATGCTCGGCGGCGTCGAGCGCGGGCTCGGCGCCGTTGTCGTCGTAGACGAGGACCGTGCCGTTCCCGGGAGTCAAGGTCCCGTCGAGCACGTCCCAGGTGTCGTTGACCAGCTCCGCGCCCGCCGGGACGCAGGAGCGGTCGGGCATCCCGCCCGTGGCGACGACCACGACATCCGGGTCGAGGCCACGGACGAGGTCGGCGTCGGCGTAGGTTCCGAGCCGGAAGTCGACGCCGCTGTGCTTCGCCTCGGCGACGCGCCAGTCGACGATGCCGATCAGGTCGCGGCGGTGGCGGGTCGAGGAGGCCAGCAGGAGCTGCCCGCCGGGCCGGTCGGCGGCCTCCAGGACCGTCACGGCGTGACCGCGCTCGCCCAGGACGCGCGCGGCCTCGAGACCGGCGGGGCCGGCGCCCACGACGACGGCCCGGCGGGTTCGAGGAGCCGGGGGCGTGAGATGGGGCAGCGACTGCTCACGCCCGGTCGCCGGGTTGTGGATGCACTTGGCGTCCCCGGACTCATAGATCGCGTCCAGGCAGTAGCTCGCCCCCACGCACGGCCGGATCCGGTCCTCCTCGCCGCGGGCGACCTTGGCGACCAGGTGCGGGTCGGCGAGCTGCGGTCTGGTCATCCCGACGAGGTCGAGCAGCCCCTCCCGGATCGCGTAGCGCGCGGTCGCGACGTCGTTGATCCGGGCGGCGTGCATGACCGGGACTTCCACCCGGCGGCGTACCTCTCCGACGAAGTCGAGGAAAGGCGCCGAGGGGGTGCCCATCGATGGGATCACCGCCGCGAGGCGGGCATCGGTGTCGAGACCTCCCTTGATGACGGAGAGGAAGTCGACGCCGGCGCCGATGTAGCGGCGCATCACCTGCTCGGTGTCGTCCAGCCCCAGGCCGGAAGGCAGGTCCTCGTCCATCGCCATCCTGATCCCGACGATGAAGTCGGGTCCGACGGCGGCCCGGATTGCTCCGAGCACCCGCAGGGGAAAGGCGAGCCGGCCGTCCGGGGTGCCACCGAACTCGTCGTCGCGGAGATTGGTGGCGGGCGAGACCCAGGCGTCGAAGAGATGGCCGTAGGACTCGATCTCGATCCCGTCGAGCCCGGCTGCCTGGCACCGCGCGGCTGCCTCGGCGTAGTGCCGCACGATCCGGTCCACGTCCCATGCCTCGGCGACCTTCGGGAACGACCGGTGCTGCGGCTCGCGCAGCCGGGAGGGGTAGACGAGCGGCAGCCAGTCACCGGCGTAGTTGCTGCTCCGGCGGCCGAGGTGGGTGATCTGGCACATCACCGCGGCACCTGCCTCGTGGACATCGTCGGCGAGCCTCCGCAGCCAGGGCACGACCTCGTCGCGGTAGAGCAGCATGTTGCCGAAGGCCGGTGGGCTGTCGGGCGAGACCACCGCGGACCCGCCGATCATGGTGAGCCCGACCCCGCCGCGCGCCTTCTCCAGGTGGTAGAGGCGGTAGCGGTCCTTCGGCATCCCGTCCTCGGTGTAGGCGGGCTCGTGGGAGGTGCTCACCACGCGGTTGCGCAGGGTGAGGCTTCGGAGCTGGAAGCTCGCCAGAAGGGGATCGGTGCTGGGAGACACAGGTCCAGCGTGGCGCGTCGGCACTGTTCAAGAAAAGCGCACGTTTCCGCTATTTACCGTGCGATCTCATTGCACAATCGAACCGTGATCGACCAGCGGCTCCAGGTGCTCCGAGTGGTCGCCGAACGCGGCACCGTCTCGGCCGCCGCCGCCGATCTCGGCTATACCCCCTCGGCCATCTCCCACCAGCTGCGCACGCTCGCCCGCGACGTGGGCGCGGAGCTGCTGGTGCCGGAGGGCCGCGGCGTACGTCTCACCGGGGCTGCACTCACCCTCCTCGAGCGCACCCATGACCTGTTCACGCAGTGGGAGGAGATCCGCGCCGACGTACAGCAGGCCTCGGGTACTTCCCGCGGCTACCTGCGGATGGCCGGCTTCTCCACCGCCGCCTCCGCGCTCCTACCGCCGGCCGCGGTGGCGGTCAACCGGGAGTTCCCACAGTCCACGATCAGGATCATCGAGGCCGATCCCGAGGTCTGCTTCGACATGCTGCTGGCCGACCAGGTCGACGTCGCAGTGGTGGTCAACATGTCGGAGCTGCCGCCGACCGCCGACCCGCGGTTCGAGCAGGAGCGGCTGATGGAGGACGCCCTCGACCTGCTGGTCCACGCCGACAGTCCGCTCGCCGCGCGGTCCCGGGTCCGGCTCGCCGACGCCGCCGAGGAGCACTGGATCATGGAGCATCCCGGCCGTCCCTACCACCAGCTCGTGACCGCCGCCTGTGCCGCGGCCGGGTTCACCCCCGAGCAGGCTCATGAGGTCGTCGAGTGGGACACGGGCGCTGCCCTGGTCAGCGCCGGCTTCGGCGTCGCCCTGGTCCCTCGCCTCGCCCGGATCCCGAATGCCGCCGGCCTGGTCCGGATCCCGCTGCGCGGCGAGGCGAGTCCGGTGCGGCACGTCCGGACGAGCGTACGCAGCGGCACCTCGCGCCAGCCCGAGATCGCCTGTGCCCTCGCCGAGCTCAGAAAGGTGGCGACCTCTCTGGCCGAGATGGACGCCAGCTAGAGCAGAGCCACGCTCCCCGCGCGTCTCGCCCACCAGAAATCATTCGTACGCCACCACAACCCTGCCGCAGAATGACTGATGTGCCCACCCTGAGCCAGTTCGCCGCCTTCGCGCTCGCGTCCGTCATCTTCATCCTGATCCCCGGCCCGAGCGTGCTCTTCGCCCTCGGCCGGGCACTGACCGCAGGCCGTCGCGAGGCGGTGTTCGCCGTCGGCGGCAACGCTCTCGGTCAGTTCGGCCAGGTCCTGGCGGTCGCCATCGGGCTCGGCGCACTGGTGGCCGCCTCGGCGACGGCGTTCACCGTCGTGAAGCTGGTCGGTGCGGCGTACGTCATCTATCTCGGCATCCAGGCGATCCGCCACCGTGCCGACGCCCGGGCGGCTCTGCACGGCGAGGACGTGGCGAGGACGACCGCATGGGGCGCGATCCGCACCGGGATGATCGTCGGAGCGACCAACCCGAAGACGATCGTCTTCCACCTGGCCTTCCTGCCCCAGTTCATCGATGCCTCCGCTCCGGCGGTGCCTCAGATCCTCCTGCTCGGGGCGATCTTCTCGGCGATGGCGTTCGCCTGTGACTCGGGCTGGGTCCTCGCCGCCAGCCGGGCCAAGGCCTGGTTCGCCCGCAAGCCCAAGCGTCTCGACAGCCTCGGCGCCGGCGGCGGCGTCATCATGATCGGCCTCGGCGCCACCATGGCCACCGCCTCGCACGGCTCCTGACCGACCCGACCCGACCCGAACGCAGGCAACCGGCCACCGGCCGCTGAATTTCGAAGACAGGAGCGCCCCGGTCACCGAGACTGGGTCCCATGCGGACTCCACTCTCGGGTTTCATCGCGGCAACGATCGCCTCACTCGTCATCACTTCGGCGATCTCGGCGGCCCCCGCCCACGCCGCAGAGGAGGAGCGTAAGGACCCGCTCCTGGCCTTCAATCACGCCTGGGCGATGGTCGACCGGGAGACGGCTGACGCGATCGAGCACTCCGAGTACCTGGGCGAGTTCGCCGACCGCCGGATCAACACCGGCAACGACGGGACCTCGACCTGGACCGGTCGCTACCTGCTCGGCAAGGAGACCTATCTCGAGTTCTTCGGGCCGGGCGACGCCCCCGACGCGGTCGCCGGTGACACCGGGCTCGCCGTCTCGGCGGACAACGACGGCGACCTGGCCATCGCGACCTCCAACCTGCGCGACATGGGCGTCGAACCTGTCGAGTTCACCCAGGTGACCGACCTCGGCGACGGCAAGCTGATCCCGTGGTTCGACGTCGCCTACACGACCTCGACCTACGACACCTTCTTCTCCTGGGCGATGGAGTATCGCGACGAGTTCCTCGACGACCCGCGGCTCTCCTTCCCGCCGGCCGCCTATGAGGGCGACGTCAGCCGCGACCGCTACAACCGCGACCGCTATCTCGACCACCAGATGCGCGACGTCATCGGCATCCAGATCGCCACGACCGCTGCCGACATCGAGAAGATGGTGCCGCTGTGGCGCGCCGCCGGCATCACCATCCGGGTCCTCAAGGACGGCGGCGTCCTCGCCTTCGACGGCATGACCACGATCCGCCTGCTCCCGGTCCCGGCCGAAGAGGCAGGCGTGCGCCACATCATCCTCGCCCTCAACGAGGCGGCCGACGAGCCGCACACCGAGACGATCGGCAACTCGACGCTCCACGTCGGCCCGGGGGCGTACGCACTGTGGACCTTCGACCCGATCGAGTCCGGCGCGACCACCCGTTCCGGCGGGTCCGGCAAGCCGCTCCACCCCGCGTTCGGCGGCTGAGGTAGTAATCTCCGCAGCAATGGCAGGGAACACCCGACAGACTGGCACGAGCGTGACCAGCCGGGCACTTGCGATCCTGAGCGCGTTCGACGAGCAGCACCGATCGATGTCGCTCAGCGACATCGCCGCACGCGCCGACCTTCCGCTCGCCACCACCCATCGGCTCCTGGGCGAGCTCTTCCGGTGGGGTGCTCTGGAGCGTCTGCCTTCCGGCGACTACGTCATCGGCCGGAAGATCTGGGACATCGGCCACCTCGCCCCTGCCGAGACCGGATTGCGTCAGGTCGCCGAACCGTTCCTCCACGACCTCTACGGTGCGACCCTGGCCACCGTGCATCTCGCCGTACGTGAGGAGTTCGAGGTCGTCTACCTCGACCGACTGCGCGGCAACCAGTCCGTCCCGGTCGTGAGCAAGGTCGGCGGGCGTCTGCCGCTGCACGCCACCGGTGTCGGCAAGGTCCTCCTCGCTCACGCTCCGGACGAGGTCCAGGACATGGTGCTGGGCGCACTCACTCGGATCACTCCGTACACGATCACGCAGCCGGGCGTCCTCCGCAGACAGCTGCGGCAGGTGCTCGACAAGGGCTACGCCACCACCCGCGAGGAGATGAGCCTCGGCGCCTGCTCGATCGCGGTCCCGATCCACCGGCGCGACGAGGTGGTCGCCTCCCTGGGCCTGGTGGTCGCCACCCTCAAGGGCAGCGAACAGAGGTTGTACGGCGCACTCCGCGTCGCCGCGCAGTCGATCGGACGGCGGCTCTGAATCCCGGCTCTGAAAAACTTCGGCCGATCTTCCACTGAATGGAAGCTGTGTCGATGTTCACAGGGGTGACCGCTCTTAGGTTCGTCACATGAATGTGTCCGCAACCACATCGTCCTCCGTCAATGGCGAGACTCGGAGCCTCTGGCCGGTCGCCCTCTGTTGGCTCGCTGTCGCCCTCGATGGGTATGACCTCGTCGTCCTCGGAGCGGTCATCCCCACGTTGTCGGGGACCGGCGCGCTCGGGTTCACCGGGGCGTCACTGACGACGGCCGCCACACTCGGCCTGGTCGGGGTCGGCATCGGCGCCGTGGCCATCGGTCCGCTCGCCGACCGGTTCGGCCGTCGCAGGACGCTGATCAGCAGCATCGCGTTGTTCTCGCTGCTCACCCTGGCCGTCGCCTTCGCTCCGAACGCCACGGCGTTCATCGTGCTGCGCTTCCTGGCAGGTCTGGGCCTGGGCGCCTGCCTGCCGACGGCTCTGGCGTTCATGAGCGAGCACGCCCGCCCGGGACGCTCGGGAACCGCCATGACACGGATGATGACCGGCTACCACGTGGGAGCCGTACTCACCGCTCTGCTGGCTCTGTGGGTGATCCCGAACCTGGGCTGGGAGGCGATGTTCGTGATCGGCGGCATCGCGGGCCTGCTGACGGTCCCGGTGATGTGGGCGAAGCTCCCGGAGTCGCAGGCCTACCTGGAGACCGTCGAGACCGAGAAGGTACGTCCCTCCGAGGTCGTTCGCGGGCGCCTACTGTGGGTCAGCCTGGGCCTGTGGGCGGCGTCGTTCTGTGGACTGCTGCTGGTCTACGGCCTCAACACCTGGCTGCCGACGATCATGGGCGAGGCCGGCTACTCCCTCGACGCCGGGCTCGGCCTGCTTCTCACTCTGAACGTCGGCGCCGTGATCGGACTCGTCCTGGCGGGCCTGATCTCCGACGCCAAGGGCAACAAGCCGACGGTCGTGACCTGGTTCGGCGTCGCCGCGGTGATGCTGGCCCTGCTGTCGATCAAGATGGAGAACAGCATCCTGGTGTACGCGGCGGTGCTGGCCGCCGGCATCTTCGTCTTCAGCGCGCAGGTGTTGGTCTACGCGTTCGTCAGCCACCTCTACCCCGCCCGGATCCGCGGCACGGCGCTCGGCATGTCAGCCGGCATCGGCCGGGTCGGCGCCATCGTCGGGCCGTTCCTCGGCGGCGCGCTCCTCACCGCCGGCGTCGCCTATCCGTGGGGCTTCTACGCCTTCGCCGGCGCGGCCGTGATCGCTCTGCTGGCTCTGCTGACCGTGCCGGCGCACCCGGACGAGAGTGCGGCTGCGTAGCGGATAGGGCTGCGACCGCCGAGCGGTCAGTCGCGTCCGGCTCCCTCCGGAGAGAAGGCGATCGACTCGCCGGACAGCTCCTCGAGCGCCTCCCAGACCCGGGCCGCGACCTCTCGACCCGGGTCGATGGTGTGCGGCAGCGGAGCCAGACGTACGGGACGGCCGGCCGCCTTCTCGGGACCGTAATAGTCGCCGCCGACCGCGTCAGGGTCGACCAGGGCGCGGACCCCGGACCAGGCCGCCGCGTCCTTCCCCTGTGCCCACGGCGTGAACGGGTTGCGCTGGTAGCCGACGCTGCCGTCCCGGATCCCGGCACGCTGCGGGGTCTTCGCATCGACGCCGACCCCGGGGTGGGTGATGATCGAGGCGACAGGCAGTCCTGCGGCTCGCAGCCGGCGGTCGAGCTCGTAGCCGAAGACCTCGGTGAGCGTCTTGGCCTTGACG
>JALZDD010000645.1 GCA_030862715.1 Actinomycetota bacterium
GAGGCTGGTGTTATGGGCACGGTCACATCATGCCCCCTCCCTACACGGCCTGCAAGAACTTTCAGCAAGTTTGCAACTTTTGCTGAAAGGCTCTTACATTCTCCTCGACGCGGGGTTACCTTCGTCACACCACCGGGCGGATTCCTCGCCCGGCCCCATATCGAAGGAGAACTCATGCGACGTGGCATCGTGGCCACCGCAGTGGCGGCATCGCTCGCCCTCGCGGCAACGGCATGTGGCGGTGGCAGCGGCGACAGCAGCGACGGCCCGGTCACCATCACTTGGTGGGACACCTCGAACGCAACCAACGAGGCGCCGACGTATCAGGCCCTCGTCAAGGACTTCGAGAAGGCCAACCCGGACATCAAGGTGAAGTACGTCAACGTGCCGTTCGACCAGGCACAGAACAAGTTCGACACCGCGGCCGGCGCCAGCGGCGCTCCCGATGTGCTGCGCGCCGAGGTCGGCTGGACCCCTGCGTTCGCGCAGAAGGGCTTCCTCGCTCCCCTCGACGACACCGAGGCGCTCGAGGAGAAGGACGCCTTCCAGCCCAACCTGATCAAGCAGGCCGAGTTCGACGGCAAGACGTACGGCGTCCCGTTCGTCACCGACACCCTCGCGCTGGTCTACAACAAGGCGCTCTTCGAGAAGGCCGGCATCACCGAGGCTCCCACGACCTGGGACGAGCTCAAGGCCGACGCCGCGACGATCAAGTCCAAGACCGGCGTCGACGGCTACTGGGGCTCCACCTCCGCCTACTACGCGCAGCCGTTCCTCTACGGCGAGGGCACCGACACCGTCGACGCCGAGGCCAAGAAGATCACCATCACCTCCCCGGAGGCCAAGAACGGCCTGACCACCTGGCAGGGTCTCTTCAACGGCGAGGGCCTGCACAAGGCGGACACCACCGCCGACGCGTACGCCCACATCCAGGACGCCTTCGTCAACGGCAAGGTCGCCGCGATCATCCAGGGTCCCTGGGAGATCACGAACTTCTACAAGGGCTCGGCGTTCCAGGACAAGAACAACCTCGGCATCGCCACCGTCCCGGCCGGCTCGACCGGCGAGGCCGGCGCCCCGACCGGCGGTCACAACCTGTCGATCTACGCCGGCTCGGACGAGGCGCACCAGGAGGCCTCGGCGACCTTCGTGAAGTTCATGACCTCGGCCGACACCCAGGCCCAGATCGCGCTGAAGAACTCCACGCTCCCGACCCGCGACGACGCCTACACCGACGAGGTCAAGGCCGACCCGGGCATCGCCGGCTTCCAGACGGTGCTCCCGGCCGCCCAGCCGCGACCCGAGCTGCCCGAGTACTCCTCGCTGTGGGGTCCGATGGACCAGGAGCTGCCGAAGATCGCCTCCGGCGCCGAGACCCTCGACAAGGGTCTGGCCACGCTGGACACGGCGTTCGCCGACCTGCTGCCTTCGTTCAGCAAGTGAGCCAGGAAGACCACGTCATCCGATGACTCTGACAGCACCAGCGCGCGCGAGACTCCTACCGCCGCTACTGGTACGCCTACGCGATGGTCGCGCCTGTCGTGATCGTGCTCGGCGTGCTCGTCGGCTATCCGCTCCTGCGCGGCTTCTACCTGACCCTGACCGACGCCAACAGCCTCAACTCGGCACGCACCATCGGCGTCAACACGATCGACGCGACGTACAAGTTCATCGGTCTCGACAACTACGCCGAGATCCTGTGGGGCCCGGCGGCCTATGACCGCTTCTGGTCCCACTTCGTGTGGACCATCGTCTGGACCGTCACCTGCGTCGTCCTGCACTACGCGATCGGCCTCGGGCTGGCGATGATGCTCAACCAGCGGCTGCGCGGGCGCGTGGCGTACCGGCTGCTGCTGATCCTGCCCTGGGCGGTGCCCACGTTCGTCACCGTCTTCGCCTGGCGGATCATGCTGGCCGACGCGGGCGTCATCAACTCGATGCTCGACACGATCGGTCTCGCCGCGCCGAGCTGGCTCGAGGACCCGACCTGGCAGCGTACGGCCGCGATCATGGTCAACACCTGGTGCGGCGTGCCGTTCATGATGCTCTCCCTGCTCGGCGGGCTGCAGTCGATCGACGAGAACCTCTACGAGGCCGCCGAGATCGACGGCGCCAACGCCTGGCAGCG
>JALZDD010000659.1 GCA_030862715.1 Actinomycetota bacterium
TCGTCTACTACGGCGACGAGCAGGGCTTCACCGGCGCCGGCGGCGACAAGGACGCCCGCCAGACGCTGTTCGGCTCGAAGGTCGCCGACTACCTCGACGACGACCAGATCGGCACAGACCGCACGCACGCCGACGACGCGTACGACACCACCCACCCGGTCTACACCGCGATCGCCGCGCTGGCGAAGCTCCGCAAGGACCACCCGGCGCTGACCGACGGAACCCAGCACGAGCTCTACGCCAAGGACTCGGTCTATGCGTTCTCGCGGACCGGCGAGGAGCGGGAGTACGTGGTCGCGGTCAACAACGCCACCGAGGCGAAGACCGTCACCCTGCCCGTGGAGTCGGCCGCCTTCGAGACGATCTTCGGCGGTTCGGGCACGGTGACCGCCGCCGGCGGCAAGGTCGAGGTGACCGTCCCGGCGCTCTCCTCGGTCGTCCTTCGCGCTGAGTCCGAGCTCCCGGAGGCCACCGCGAAGCCCACCCTGTCGCTGACCGCCCCCGATGCCGGCGCCACCGGCACGGTCACTCTCTCCGCCGACCCGGGGGAGACCGCCGGTGCCCGCGTCGTCTTCGCCGCCCAGGTCGGCAACGGCAAGTGGCGCACGCTCGGCTCGGTCGACCACGCTCCCTACAAGATCACCCAGTACGTCCCAGAGACCGTCGCCGTCGGAACCGCGCTGCGCTACAAGGCGGTCGTGATCGACCGCGACGGACGCACCGCAAGCGACCTGGCCGAGACCACGGCCGGACAAGCGCCCGAGGCCGAGAACCCGAGCGCCGTCGACCGTGACTACGCCGTCGTGCACTACCGGCGCGCCGACGGTGACTACACCGGTTGGACCCTCCGCGCCGGCGATCAGCACAGTGGGTTCAGCGGCCGCGACGCCTACGGCGCTTTCGCCTGGGTGAAGCTTCCCGAGGGCGCGTCCTCGGTGACCTACACAGTCGAGAAGGACGGCACCGCCGACGGCGGTGAGCGGACGATCGATCTCGCCGAGACCGGCGAGGTCTGGGTCGAGGGCGGAAGCGACGGCCAGCAGACCACCAGGCCCGACGGCGTCTACCCGGCGCCCGACACGTCCAAGGCGGTCATCCACCTGCACCGCGCCGACGGCGACTACGACGGCTGGGGCCTGCACACCTGGACCGGCGCCGCCAGCCCGACCGAGTGGTCCAAGCCGCTGCAGCCGACCGGCGAGGACGCGTACGGCGTCACCTTCGAGGTGCCGCTGGTCGACGGCGCCACCGCGCTCAACTACATCGTCCACAAGGGCGACGAGAAGGACATCCCGAACGACCGCTCGCTCGACCTGACCACCTACGGCCACGAGGTGTGGCTCAACTCGGGTGACACCGGCTACCTGCTGCCGTCGGTCGGCTCGGCGCCCGAGCTCGACCTGACCAAGGCGCAGGCACAGTGGATCGACCGAGACACCGTGGTGCTGCCGAAGGAGATGGCGAGCGGCTCGGCGCTGTCGACCCAGCTGGTCTACGACCGCGACGGCGGCATCACCGTCGAGGACGGGGCACTCAGCAGCGAGGGCCGCTGGCTGCGGCTGCAGGCCTCGACGCTGAGCGACGAGCAGAAGGCGCGGTTCCCGCACCTGAAGGACTACACCGCCTTCACCGTCGACACCCGCGACCGCGACCGGATCCGCGAGGCGCTCTCCGGCCAGGTCGTGCTCACCCAGCGCATCGGCAACGGCGCCCTGGTCACGGGCACCGGAGTCCAGACCCAGGGGATCCTCGACGACCTCTACGCCGCGAAGGCGAAGCAGGCGTCGCTCGGACCGGTGTTCAAGGGTGGCAAGGTCACCCTGTCCGTCTGGGCGCCGACCGCCCACGAGGTCAGGCTCGAGCTCGGCGGCAAGACCGTGCCGATGCGCCGCGACGACGCCAGCGGCGTCTGGTCGGCGACCGGCGCCGCCACCGCCTGGCGCGGCAAGGAGTACCGCTACGCCGTGACCGTGTGGGCGCCGAGCGTGCAGAAGCTTGTCACCAACGAGGTCACCGATCCCTACTCGGTCGCGCTCACCGCCGACTCCGAGCGCAGCCTCGTGGTCGACCTCGACGACAGGTCGCTCGCTCCCAAGGGCTGGACCACCCTGAAGAAGCCGACGGCGGTGGCGATGCAGGACGCTCAGATCCAGGAGCTCCACATCCGCGACTTCTCCGTCGGGGACGAGACCAGCGCCCACCCGGGCGGCTACCTCGCCTTCGCCGACGAGGACAGCGACGGGGTGAGGCACCTACGGAAGCTGGCCGGGTCCGGCACGTCGTACGTCCACCTGCTGCCGGCCTTCGACATCGCCACCATCCCGGAGGAGAAGGCCGACCAGACCAGCCCCGACTGCGACCTCGCGTCCTATGAGGCCGACAGCGACGAGCAGCAGGAGTGTGTCGCCGCGGCGGCCGCGAGGGATGCGTACAACTGGGGCTACGACCCCTACCACTACACGGTCCCGGAGGGCTCCTACGCGACCGATCCGGACGGCACCGACCGGACCGTCGAGTTCCGGAAGATGGTGAAGTCGCTCAACGAGGACGGTCTGCGCGTCGTCATGGACGTGGTCTACAACCACACCACCAGCAGTGGGCAGGCGAAGACGTCGGTGCTCGACAAGATCGTGCCCGGCTACTACCAGCGGCTCCTCGCCGACGGCTCCGTCGCCAACTCCACCTGCTGCTCCAACACCGCCCCCGAGAACGCGATGATGGGCAAGCTCGTCGTCGACTCGATCCTGACCTGGGCCAAGGAGTACAAGGTCGATGGCTTCCGCTTCGACCTGATGGGACACCACCCCAAGACCAACATCCTGGCCGTCCGCAAGGCGCTCGACGCCCTCACGCTCGAGAAGGACGGCGTCGACGGAAAGAAGATCATCCTCTACGGCGAGGGCTGGAACTTCGGTGAGGTCGCCGACGACGCCCGCTTCGTCCAGGCCACCCAGAAGAACATGGCGGGCACCGGCATCGCCACGTTCAGCGACCGAGCCCGAGACGCCGTACGCGGTGGCGGCCCGTTCGACGCCGACCCGGGCGTCCAGGGCTTCGCGAGCGGTCTCTACACCGACCCCAACTCCTCGGCCGCCAACGGCACCGAGGCGGAGCAGCGGGCGCGATTGCTGCACTACCAGGACCTGATCAAGGTCGGTCTGTCCGGCAACCTCGCCGACTACTCGTTCACCGACACCGCGGGCAACCAGGTGAAGGGCTCGCAGGTCGACTACAACGGCTCACCGGCCGGCTACGCGGACGAGCCCGGAGACGCGCTCGCCTACGCCGACGCCCACGACAACGAGTCGCTCTTCGACGCGCTCGCGTTCAAGCTGCCCGCATCGACCAGCAAGGCGGACCGCTCCCGGATGCAGGTGCTCGCCATGGCGACGGCCGCGCTCTCGCAGGGCCCGGCGCTCTCCCAGGCCGGCACCGATCTGCTCCGCTCGAAGTCGCTGGACCGCAACTCCTACGACTCCGGCGACTGGTTCAACGCCATCCACTGGGACTGCGACGCCGGCAACGGCTTCGGTCGCGGTCTGCCGCCGGCCACCGACAACAAGGACAAGTGGCCCTACGCCAAGCCGCTGCTGAAGTCGGTCCCTGTCCGGGCCTGCTCGGACATCGAGGGCGCCTCGGCCGCCTACCAGGACCTGCTGAGGATCCGTACGCACGAGCCGGCCTTCCACCTGTCCACCACCGGCCAGGTCCAGGAGAAGCTCGGCTTCCCGCTCTCGGGGAAGGACGAGACGCCGGGGGTCATCACCATGCGCCTCGGTGACCTCGTGGTCGTCTTCAACGCGACGACCACGACGCAGCAGCAGACGGTGCAGGACGCCGAGGGTGCCGGCTACCGCCTGCACCCGACTCAGGCCGACGGCTCGGACGAGGTCGTGAAGTCGGCCTCGTTCGAGGCGGGCTCGGGCACCTTCACGGTGCCCGCCCGGACGGTGGCGGTCTTCACCCGCTGACCAGGAACACCTGAGTCGAGCTGAAAAGCCGCGGCCCCGGCGAGTAGCTGGGGCCGCGGCTGGACGTGTGACGGCGGCTACATAAAAGTCGTAAAACTAGATCATTGACTTGATGGCTGAATCGGGCCTACCTTTGGTCTCATGCCCCGGCACCATCGCCGGCATCGACCTGATCGGCAACCAGCTGATCGAAGTCAACGTCACGAGCCCCACCGGGCTGCGCGAGATCGAAGCGCTCTCCGACGGTCACCACGCCGCGGCCGCGCTTGAACTCGGCGAGCGGCCACCGCGCTGACTCGTCCGCGAAATCCTCTCGTCTACCCGCTCCTTCAAGGAGGCCTCACTCATGGCAACGACGCCAGCGCCTACGCACAATCCGAAGCTCGCTGCTTCCGCGAGCTTCATCGGCAGCACGGTTGAGTACTACGACTTCTTCGCCTACGGCGCGGCTACCGCGCTCGTGTTCGGCCCGCTGTTCTTCAGCGGGCTCGACCCGGCCACCGCGGTATTCGCCGCGATGGCCACGTTCGGTGCCGCTTATCTGGCGCGCCCGGTCGGGGCCGTCATCTTCGGCCACATCGGAGACCGCATCGGACGGAAGGCGGCGCTCATCGCGACACTGCTGATGATGGGAGTGGCGACATTCATCATCGGCCTCCTGCCCACCTATGACCAGATCGGTGCCGCCGCACCAGTGCTGCTTCTCGTCATGCGTCTCCTGCAGGGCCTCTCAGCGGGGGGCGAGTGGGGCGGCGCGGTCTCGCTCAGCATGGAGCACGCGAACAACAAGCGCCGCGGCTTCATCTCGAGCTTCACCAACAGTGGAGCGCTCGCCGGGTCGGTGTTGGCTTCGCTCGCGATGATCGCCGTCACGAGACTTCCGGATGACCAGTTCATCACTTGGGGATGGCGCCTGCCGTTCCTGCTGAGCGCGGTGCTGGTGGTGGTCGGTCTGGTGCTGCGGGCGAAGCTGCCCGAGCCTCCTGGCTTCGAGCAGGTGAAGACCGCCGAGCAGCGGGAGCGGATGCCAGTCCTCACCGTGTTCAGGTATCACTGGACAACTGTGCTACGGGTCGTTGGCTGCTCGGGCTACACCGTGATCTCCACCATCGCCGGAGTGTTCGCGCTCTCCTACGCGTTACAGGTAGGCGCCGCTACGGCGACTGTCGTGCTCGTCGTGAAGCTGCTCTCGACCTCGACCGCGGTACTCACCCAACCGCTGTTCGGGCTCGCCGCCGACCGCTTCGGCCGACGGCCGGTGTTCGCCATCGGTGCCCTCGGGTGCGCCGGGGCGACGTTCCTGCTGTTCTGGGCCATCGGTGCGCACGTGACGCCGATGATATTCCTCGGCCACTGGCTGCTGGTCGGCATCGCCTACTCAATGCCCAACGGAGTGGCACCTTCGATGTACTCGGAGATGTTCAGAACGCCGGTCCGCTACACCGGGGTCGCGCTGTCCTCCCAGCTCGGTCAGCTCATTGCGGGGTTCGCTCCGGCCGTCGCCGCAGTGCTGGTCGTTGCCGCGGACGGTGGCTGGATCTGGGTCGCTGTCGCGACGGCCGGTGCGTGCGTGGTCTCTGCTGTGTCGGCGGTCACCATGCGGGAGACCTCGCACGTCTCCTTCGACGATCTCGGCGCGTCCGCGACCGAGCGCTCGGACGGCACTCCGGAGGCACGCACGCCGACCACATCGGGGCAAGCATGACGGCGCTGACGGGTGTCGCCGCCACTCAGAACCAGCGGGCCGCGGCGACGCGAATGATAGGTTTTCCCCGTGAGATACAGCCGAGACGGCGTTGCTCGGTACAACCAGCTGGCGACGACCTTCCTAAGTCGAATCGAATCCGGCGAGTGGCGCGTCTCCTCCAAGATTCCAACGGTTACCGAGCTGGCGGCGGAGTATGGCGTCGCCCCGGCCACCATCAGGCAGGCGCTCGGGATCCTCGACGAGGCGGGGCTGATTGCACGGCTCCCCGCGAAGGGAACCTTCGTCCTGCGGCGGCCCCAGACGGACAGATGGTTCGAGGTCCCCACGGACTGGTCGGGGCTGCTCCTAGCCGCCGACGGGGTGGACGTAGAGGTGCTGCTGACCGAGTCGGGTGTGCAACCACCCCACGTCGAGCACGGCGGCGGCACGCTAGCGGGGGAGTATCGGCACTGGCGACGCCGGCACTCGCGTCAAGGTCAGCGGTACTACCTGGGCGATGCGTGGGTAGCCGAGGACCTGGCCCAGAAGATTCCCGAGAGCGAGCTCACGTCGAAGAGCACACTGCGTGCCCTCAACGAAAGCGCCGCGTTCACACCGGGTCCGCTCTACCAGACGCTGACTGTGCGTGCCGCCGACCCCGAGGTGCACGAGTTGCTCGGCATCCCGTTGCACTCGCCGATCGCGCACGTGAGTCGGACGGTGCTCGATGAAGACAACATGGTCGTCTTCGTCAGCAACGGCGTCTACCGCGGGGACGTTGTGCGCGTCGACATCAAGGTCCCGCCGGGGTAACGCGACCCGGCTCTCGCGCCCGCCTCGTTTGTACGACGGGCAAGCACGAGAGGTCGACCACTCGTTCGTGGGAAGGGCGTCGCTGTGACTGGCCCCCTGTCGCACATCACCGTCTTGGACCTGAGCCGCATCATGGCTGGACCGTGGGCCGGTCAGATTCTCGCGGATCTCGGAGCGGACGTGATCAAGGTCGAACGTCCGGGAGTCGGGGATGACACCCGGACGTGGGGCCCACCGTTCCTCGAGGACGTCCAAGGCAATCCCACATCGAACTCGGGTTACTTTCTCTCGGTCAACCGCGGGAAGCGATCGGTCGAGATCGACCTCGCCAGCCCCGAGGGGCGACGCGTGGTGCGAGAGATCGTCAAGACATCCGACATCGTCCTGGAGAACTTCAAGACAGGGACGCTGGCCAGATATGGCCTCTCCTATGAGGACCTCGCCGCGGTGAAACCCGACATCATCTACTGCTCGATCACCGGATTCGGTCAGGACGGCCCCAAGAGCGACCACGCCGCATACGACTTCATGGTGCAGGCCATGGGTGGGTTGATGAGCGTGACCGGCGAACGCGACGACCTCCCGGGCGGAGGCCCGCAGAAGGTGGGCGTTCCCATCGTCGACATCATGACGGGGATGTACGCCGCAGTTGGCGTCCTCGCCGCGCTCGCCCGACGCGAACGGACGGGCGAGGGTGATCACCTGGACTTGGCCATGCTCGACGTCCAGGTCGGCTTCCTGGCGAACCAGGCGATGAACTATCTGATTTCCGGAGCCACGCCCACGCGCAAGGGCAACAAGCATCCCAACATCCAGCCCCAGGACGTGTTCCCCTGCCGCGACGGGCACCTCGCCCTCGCTGTGGGGAACGATAGCCAGTACCAGCGCCTCTGCGAGGCTCTCGAGCGACCGGACCTCGCCACTGACGAGCGGTTCGCGACGAACGCCGGACGGGTTCGCAACGTCGATGCGCTCTCCTGCGAACTCACCGAGACCTTCCGACAGCAAGATCTCGCCCACTGGCTCGCCGAGCTCGAGGGGCGCTTGGTCCCCTGCGGTCCCATCAACACCATTCCCATGGCCTTGGCCGACGAGCAGGTCAAGCACCGCCAGATGGTCCGGCTCCTTTCCCACCCGACGGTCGGCGACGTACCACAGGTGGTCAGCCCCTTGCGCTTCCAAGACGCCACGCTCGACTTCGACCGGCCGCCGCCGCTCCTGGGTGAGCACACGGCCCAGGTGCTCAAGGAGCGTGGCGTTGATCCGGTGTGAACCTCGCCCGACCGACCTCAGGGCTCGACCGAGCCACCGATAAGGAGACCAGGTGTCACGAATCCCGCTTTTCTCACCCGACGACATGACGCCGGACCAGGAGACGGTCTATCGCAGGATCATGGCTGGGCCTCGCGAGGAGGTGATCGGCCCGCTTCGTGCCGTGCTGCATGTGCCCGAGCTCGCGGATCGCTGGCAGCTGCTGGGAGAGGCTCTCCGATTCGATACGAGCCTTCCGGCGCACCTGAACGAGCTCGCCATCTTGGTTACGGCCCGCCGCTGGAATGCCCAGCTGGAATGGGACATCCACGCTCGTGCTGCGTTGTCGGCGGGGTTGTCGGAGGATGTCGTCGAACAGGTTCGCCAGGGACTCTCCCCGTCGTTCGCAAGAGACGACGAACGAGAGGTGTACGACTTCGTACGGGCACTGCAACTGACCGGAAACGTGCCGGAGACGACCTACCAGGCCATCTGGGCGCGATGGGGGACAGCGGGCGTGGTCGAGCTCTCCTCCGTGGTCGGCTACTACACGCTCGTTGCGATGACGCTCAACGTACATGAGATCCCGCTGCCCTCCGTTGCGTCCATGACGCTCATGCCCTTGCCCCCGGAGGGCGCGGACGGCTCGCTGCCGCTGAGCGATCTTCCGGCCCCCATCCCCCGATCCGACCACGCCTCGGTCACCACCCGCTGATGCGGCCCCCGAAATATCTGTCAAACCCACAAAGGAGCCAACTGTGAATGACATCGACGTCAGTTTCGATGGAGCCGTCGCGACCGTGACGCTGGACCGTCCTCCGGTCAACGCCGTCACACTCGCGCATTACCAGCGGTTGGGAGAGATCTTCGAGGAGCTGGGTCGCTCGACCTCGGTTAACTGCGTGATCTTCACGGCGGCCGGGACCCGGGCGTTCTGCGCCGGACTCGACCTCCACGAATTCATGGCCGCCACGGTCGAGGACGATCCTGTACGTGCGGCGGTGGTGCGGCAGTCGTTTGCGCGGATCCGGAGCTGCGCCATCCCGGTGATCGCCGCCGTCAACGGTCCCGCGCTCGGCGCTGGGGCGGTCTTCGCCGCTGTCTGTGACGTACGCATTGCCAGCGAGGCAGCGAAGTTCAGCATGCCGGAGATCAACGTCGGCCGATGCGGGGGCGGTGCCCACCTCGGTCGCTTGGTCAACCAAGGCGCGCTGCGAAAGATGTTCTTCACCGGCGAGCCGATCGACGCTGCCGAGGCCCTCCGGATCGGGCTCGTCGACCAGGTGGCGGCGGCCGACCAACTCCAGCAGACCGCACGCGACCTGGCGGAGAAGATCGCCGCCAAGAGCCCGATCGGGCTTCGGATGGGCAAGCAGTCGCTCAACGAGATCGAGGGGCTGCCAGTCGAGGAGGGCTACCAGATCGAGCAGGGCTACAGCACTCGACTGATGGCCACCGAAGACGCTCGCGAGGCGACCCGCGCCGTCATCGAGAAGCGTGCTCCGGTCTTCACCGGCAACTGAGGAGACGATCCGAGTGTCCGACAACAGTGTCCAGGCGAGGAGGGGGACGATGTCCGAGCCGTCAGCCGAGAATCCGGTCGTGATCGAGGACCGCGGCCCGATCCGAATAGTCCGCGTTCACCGCCCGGACAAGCGCAACGCCCTCAACCTCGCGATGAAGCGACGTCTCGTCGAGGCATTCCGCGCCGCGGAGGACGACCCTTCCGTGAGGGTCATCGTGCTCACCGGCAGTGAAGTTGTCTTCGTGGCCGGCACCGACATCGCCGAGATGGCGCGGCTGCGGCCCACTGATCTGATTGTCGAGCGCGCAGGCGAGGTCTTCGAGGTCCTTGATCACGTCCCCAAACCCACCATCGCCGCAGTCGAGGGCTTCGCGCTCGGCGGTGGGTGTGAGCTGGCACTCGCGACCGACATCGTGGTCGCGGGTCAGGGCGCCCGGTTCGGGCAGCCGGAGATCCGGGTCGGGCTCATCCCCGGTGCTGGAGGCATCCACCGTCTCGTGAAGATGGTTGGCCGGCAGCGTGCGCTTCGGCTGCTCCTCACCGGGGATCATGTGGGCGCCGACGAGGCGCGTGACCTCGGCATCGTCAGCGAGGTCGTGCCTGATGGAGACGCCCTCGACCGGGCACTCGCGCTTGCCGAGCAACTGCTTGCGATGCCCCCGTTGTCGCTCCACCTCATCAAGGAACTGTCCCGCAATGCGGAGGACGCGCCACTGCGAAGCGGACTGCTTCTCGAACGACGAGCGTTCCAGCTCGTCTTCGACACCGAGGACCACACGGAGGGACTACACGCGTTCTTGGAGCACCGCAACCCCGTCTATACAGGGAAGTAAGGAGGCATCAGGTGAAGATCCACGCCGGCAAGGTCACCTCCATCACGAGAATGCGCGTCATCGGCTCAGGAGTCATGGGCAGCGGGATCGCCCAGCTGGCGGCTACTCGAGGCGTCGATGTCGAGCTGGCCGATCAGAACCCGGCCGCGTTGGCCGCCGCCGAAGACCGCCTTGCCGTCCAACTCGCGCGCAACGTCAGCAAAGGCAGGATGACCGAGGACGAAGCCGAGGCGACCCGGGACCGGATCCGCGCCGTAGATAACCCGATGGCTCGGAGCGAGGTCGACCTCGTCGTCGAAGCAGTCAAAGAGAACCTCGAGGTCAAGCACGCGCTCTTCAGGGAGCTCGAGGAGGTCTATGCGCCGAACACGATCTTCGCGACCAACACCAGCTCGTTGTCCGTCACCGCGATCGGTCAAGCGCTCCAAGACCCTGGCCGGCTCGCCGGCCTTCACTTCTTCAATCCCGCTCCGCTCATGCGCGTCGTCGAGGTCGTCCCGGGGCAGCGCACCGCAGAACCGGTCGTGGACGCGCTGGTGGGCTTCGTTCGCGAGCTCGGGCATCACGCGGTCCGTACCGCCGACACCCCCGGTTTCGTCGTCAACCACGCGGGCCGCGGGCTGGTGACCGAGGGCCTGCAGATCCTTGACGAAGGCGTGGCGACTGCTGCGGACATCGACAGGGTGGCTCGAGACGTTCTCGGCCTGAAGATGGGCCCGTTTGAGCTCCTCGACCTGACCGGGCTGGACGTCTCGCACCCGGTGCTCGAGAGCATCTGGTCAGGCTTCTACGGTGAGCCTCGGCTGCGTCCGTCACCGACGACCCGAGCCCGGTTGCAAGGCGGGCTCCTCGGCCGCAAGAGTGGAGAAGGCTTCTTCACCTACCGCGACGGAGTCAAGCAGGAGGCGCCGGAGCCGGCGCCGCCGGCGTACGAGGGTGAACCGGTGTGGGTGGACGACACGGCGCTCGCAGACCTGCTGCGCGGAGCCGGTGTGCGTCTCGATTCCGGACCGCGCCCCCAGGAGGGGTCGGTCGTCGTCATTACCCCCTTCGGCGAGTCCGTCTCCGCGGCTGGAGAGATGGCGGGCCTTCCCCTTGGCAAGGTCGTCGGTGTCGACCCTCTCGATGGCTTCGCCGGCCGGCTGACCATGGCAGTCCACCCCGGTGTCGCACCGGCGGCGGGCCGCGCCGCCCTCTCGGCTCTGGCCATGACCGGTCACGCCGTGACGGTCACCCGGGACGCGCCGGCGACCGTGGCCCAGCGACTGCTCGCCTCGATGGTCAACACCGCCGCCGAGATCGCACACCGACGTATCGCGTCGGCCACCGACATCGACATCGCCGTCCGTCTCGGTCTGGGGTATCCACAGGGCCCGCTCTCGTGGGGGGAGAAGGTCGGAGCCGGTCGGATCCTCAGAATCCTCGAAGCTCAGCAGCAGGGTTCGGGTGACCCCAGGTATCGGCCCAGCCGGTGGATCACCGAGCGCGCCTTGATCGGAGTGCCCCTCACCGATGAGGGCTTGGCTTTAGCGGACCTGTACGGGCGCCCGGCCAGTGCCGCCGCACCCGACGTCGTCGGGGCGTCGTTGTGAGGTCGGGAACCGTCGCCGCCAACGGCATCGACATCCGCTACCGCGTCGACGGCACGGATGGGCCGTGGGTCACATTCAGCAACTCGTTGTTGACCGATCTGTCGATCTGGGACGACCAGGCAACCGCCCTGTCCACGCGCTATCGGGTGCTGCGATACGACCACCGCGGGCACGGCGGCACGGCCTCCACCGACGGTGCCTACTCGTTCGACCAGCTTGCCGAGGACGCCCACGCGCTGCTTGATGCCCTGGACATTGCCGAGACTCACTTCGTAGGAATCTCGATGGGCGGCAACACCGGCGCCGTACTCGCTCACCGCTGGCCTGATCGCATCAGCAGTCTCGCAATGTGCGACTGTCAGCCGAGGTCGACCGCCGCCAGCGGAGCCGCGTGGGAGGAACGCCGGCAGATCGCCAGGTCGTTCGGACTCGACACGATCGTCGACTCCGCGATGGAGCGGTGGTTCGAGGCGGACTTTCTCGCGTCGGACCCGGGCCGCGAGCCGCGACTCCGGAGCATGATGCAGACCACCTCGATCGCCGGCTACGTCGGATGCGTCTCGGTTCTCGCCGACTACGACGTCTCGGAGGTCATCGAGTCTCTTCAGCTGCCGCTGCTCCTGCTTGCCGGTGAGCGAGACGGAACTACGCCGCAGGTTCTCGCGAACTTGGCTGAGCAGGTGCCGCAGGCCCGTTTCCGGTCGATCCCCGACGCCGGTCACATCAGCTGTGTCGACGGCGCGGACGCTTTCACCAGAGCACTCACGACCTTTCTCGACTCCCAGCTGCCGTTCAATACGGTAGGTGACCGATGACCAGACTTCCCGTCGTCGAGCCAAGCACGTGCGCACCCGCGCAGCGTGAAGCCATTGACGAATGGATGAGCGACCGGGGGCAACTCCATCCGCCGGGTGCGTTGTGGCGGATGTTGGTGGCCTCGCCGCCATCGATGCGGTCCATCGGGAAGCTCGGCGCCTTCGTCCGGGTGGGCACGTCGCTCGACCCCCTCGTACAGGAGGTAGGCGCCTTGATCGCTTCCGCAGAGCGCGGGTTCCGCTTCGAGGTAGACATCCACGAGGCGAAGATCAGGGCTCTCGACGTCGATCCTGAGCAGGTCTATCGCGTGGGCTCGGGGAAGCCAGCCAGCTTGCCCGAGGCGGCGGAATCGGTTGCCGTGCTCGCGTACGCCATGGCCCGCGGAGAGCGCGTCGACGACGCTCACGTTGCGACGCTCGTCGGACTGCTGGGGGACGAACACCTCGTCGAGGTGATCACGGTCATCGCCTATTTCCTCATGATCGGCGACTTGGCTCGGGTGCTGGAGCCAGACGTCTGACCGGTCGATCCGGGTCGACATGCCGGAAATCGGACCAGCAACGAAACCGAATGGAGCAGCAATGAAGCTGATCAAGTCACCAAGCGCACGTGGTGGGCGTCAGAGAATCACCGCGGTGTCTCTCGCGGTCTGCGTGGCATTGACGATCGCGCCGCTGCTGGCGACGCCGGCGCGGGCAAGTGCCGAGCCAGGCGAGAAGATCCCGGCACGGGTGATGCTCACGCCGACCACGTCGTGCGAGGCGCTCGCCGGAATGGCAGTGCCCTCGTCAGCGATAGCACTGGCCACGTCTGGCGCCACGATCACGTCCACGACGCTGAGGCCGGCGACACCAGAGGTCGTCGGGCCCGACGAAGTGACGCACGCCTTGCCTGAATACTGCGAAGTCTCAGCGTCGATCCACCCGGTCGATCCGGCCGCACCCCCAATCAACCTCCAGGTCAACATCCCGACCCGATGGAACCAGATGACGGTTCAGGTCGGCGGCGGAGGGCTGAACGGGTCGATCCCGTCCAGCCTCACGTCGAACGTCCCTCCGACCGGCCGCGCGTTCCCACCGGATGCCGACTACCCGATGAGCGATGGGTACGCGATGTATGGCGGCGATTCGGGTCACCAGGACCCAAGCACCGATGCGACCTGGGCGCTGAACGACGAAGCCTGGCAGAACTTCGGGTATGCCTCCCTGAAGAAGACGCACGACGTTGCCTTCTCCGTGATCCGCGCGTTGTACGGGAAGAAGCCCAAGGTGAGCTACTTCGTGGGCAACTCCCAGGGAGGTCGGGAGGCGCTCGAGGTCGCCCAACGCTATCCGAAGGACTACGACGGTGTCGTGGCGGCGGCGCCACTGATCGGATACAGCGCGCACGTCATCCACAAGACGCTGCTGGCCACCGTGCAGACGGGCCCTGGCTGGATCCCGCCCGCCAAGTACGAAGTCGTGGCTGAGGAGGTGATGCGGCAGTGCGATGCGCTCGACGGGCTCGACGACGGCGTCATCGGAAACTACCCGCGTTGCGAGGCGCAGTTCGATCCCCTGAAGGTCGCGCAACCGTACGACGCCATCCGATGCCCGGACGGAGGCGACGCCGCCGACAATTGTGTCTCCGACGCGCAGATCGCCACCCTCAACCAGATGCACCGGCCGACGAAGCTCGGCTACGAACTGGCGAACGGCTGGACCGAGTTCCCGGGCTACGGCGTGGGGCGCGAGGCCTTCTCGGGCTGGTTGACCATGAACCCGCAGCCAGATGAGTCGACCCAGCCGTCACTTGGCCAGCCCGGCGCTACTCTGCGCTACGGGATCTTGAAGGATCCGACGTTCAACCTCGTGAACTTCGAGACCGCACGCTTCGCCGACAGGATTCGGGCCGCCTCGGCAGTCATCGACTCCACCAACCCGGATCTGAGCACCTTTTTCGCGCATGGCGGCCGGCTCATCATCAAGACGCAGAGCTCCGACTACTCCTCCAATCCGCATACCGTCATGAGGTTCTACGACGAGATGGTCGCCCGATTCGGTCAGCGCAAGGTGGACGACCATGTGCGGCTCTACGTGCTGCCGAACGGGAACCATGGCGGGGAGGGTCAGAGCACGGTGACCGGCGAGCCGATTCCGCAGTACATCGACCTGATCCGCATGTCCACCAACTGGGTCGAGAAGGGCATCACGCCGCTCGACGCACCCGTGCTGAGCTCCCAGCTCACGCTGCCCCCGTACACGACGCTGGCAACCAAGCCGATGTGCCGCTATCCGGCGTACCCACGCTATGTCGGCGGCGACAGGAGAGATGCAGACGCCTATCGCTGCGTGGCGGACTGACAAGGCACGGTGTGTCATTCCACCCAGCGATTTCGAACCGTGGTTCTGAAACCACGCCGATGTTCCGAAGGAGATTCACGTGAGCGCACAGGGCAGTTCTGGATTGAGCAGACGAAACATCCTCAGGGTGGCCGGCGTGGTGGCGCCGGGAATGGTGGCCGCCACGACAGCAGGTGCGAAGCAGGCTTCCGCGACACCTCGGGTGAGCAGCCGCGGCGGTCCGTCTCGGGAGCCGATCCCGGAGCAAGTGCCTGTTACCCAGGGCAAGATCGAGGTCCCGGGAGGTCACCTCTGGTACTGGGACACGGGCGGCGTGGGGCCCGCGGTGGTACTCGTGCACGCTGCTTCCGGGAGCGCTGAGAGCTGGCCGTACCAGCAGCCCGTCCTGGCTCGCGCGGGCTACAGGGTCATCGCGTACTCGAGGCGAGGGCACTTCAACTCGTCGAGCTTTGACGAAGAAGACGCACCGGTGGGCGCCGAGGACCTCGATGCCGTGGTCAACCACCTCGGGATCGAGAAGTTCCACCTCGTCTCCGCAGCCCTTGGGGGCTACTACGCGACCGACTACGCCCTCCTCCATCCCGAGCGCATCACGAGCTTCGTCGTGATCAGCAGTTTCATGGCGATCCGAGACCCTGCTTACCTCGAGCTCACCGGTCAACTGAGGCCGCCAGAGTTCGATGCGCTGCCTACCTACTTCAAGGAGCTCAGTCCGTCGTACCGGACGATCAACCCCGACGGCCTGGCGTCTTGGCGTGAGATCGCGGGTCGCGCCCGGCTGGCGAGTTCTGATTTCCGGCACACGGTCGCGAACGAGATCACCTGGGACAAGCTCGCCACCCTTTCACCCAGGACGCTGCTAGTCACCGGGACGTCTGACCTCTACATGCCGCCTCCGGTGTTGCGCATGATCGCCGACCACATCAGCGACTGCAGCGTGATGCTCTTCCCGGAAGTCGGACACAGCGCAAACTGGGAGAGCCCCTCCGACTTCAATGCCGCGCTACTCCGTTTCCTGAAGGGAGCGCGAATCGCGGCACATGGGTAATCACCGCCGACCTGGAACACCTGGACCAAGCCAAAAGACGCGGCCCCGGCGATG
>JALZDD010000678.1 GCA_030862715.1 Actinomycetota bacterium
AGACCGAGAAGATGCACGCCGGCGTCTGGGACAAGTCCGCGAAGGGCTCCCACGAGATCCGCGGCCGCACGTTGGGCATCGTGGGCTACGGCAACATCGGCACCCAGCTGTCCAACATCGCCGAGGCCCTGGGGATGTACGTCATCTTCTACGACATCGCCGACCGGCTGGCCCACGGCAACGCGCGCCGGATGAAGTCCCTCGACGCTCTCCTGGAGGAGGCCGACGTGGTCTCCATCCACATCGACGGACGCCCGGGCAACCTGGGCATGTTCGGCGAGGAGCAGTTCGCGAAGATGAAGCCGCGCTCGCTCTTCATCAACGCCGCACGAGGCTTCCTCGTCGACAACGACGCGCTGCGCAAGCACATCGAGTCGGGCCACATCGCCGGCGCCGCGCTCGACGTCTTCCCGATCGAGCCCAAGGCCCAGGGCGACGCCTTCGAGAGCCCGCTGCAGGGTCTCGACAACGTCATCCTGACCCCGCACGTCGGTGGCTCGACGCAGGAGGCCCAGGAGGAGATCGGCTGGTTCGTCTCCGGCAAGCTGCGCGACTTCGTCCTCTCCGGGTCGACCGCGCTGAGCGTCAACCTGCCTGCCGTCCAGCCGCCGCCGCTGGCGGGGGGAGCGCGCCTCGCGCTGCTGCACGACAGCGTCCCGGGCGTGCTCGCCGAGCTCAACGCCCTGCTCGCCGCCGAAGGTGTCAACGTGACCGGCCAATACCTCGCCACCGCCGGCGAGACCGGCTTCGTGGTCACCGACGTGACCGACGTACCTGCGACGACGTTGGAGAAGATCACAGCCAACCCGCACACCAGGTGGGTGCGCGCCTACCACGCCTGACGCTAGCGTTCTGGGTCATGGAGCTCCCGCAACATTGGCCGCTGCCAGAGGCGACCGAACTTCTCGATGACGTCCTGGCAGCGTACGACGAACCCACCCGCCGCTATCACGACCGCCGGCACCTCACCGAGGTGCTGGACCGGATCGAGGAGCTACGAGCGGAGGGAGAGAGCTTCGACCCGCTGACGGTCACCCTGGCGGCGTTCTTCCACGACTCCGTCTACGACGGGGAGCGCGACGCCGAGGAGCGTTCGGCCACCTGGGCCGAGGACGCCCTGGGCGCCTATCTGGATGCCGACGCGGTGGCCGAGGTCGCCCGGCTGGTGCGGCTGACAGAGACCCACGACCCCGCCCCCGACGACCGCAGCGGCCGGGTGCTCTCCGATGCCGACCTGGCGATCCTGGCGGCGCCGGAGGAGCGGTATGCGGAGTACGCCGCGACCGTCCGCGAGGAGTACCAGCACCTGTCCGACGAGGAGTTCCGCGTCGGACGCGCCCAGGTCCTGGAGCGGCTCCTGGAGAAGGAGTCGCTCTTCTCGACACCCTTCGCGCGGATCAGCTGGGAGGCCGCCGCACGGGCCAACATCTCCGCCGAGATGGAGACCCTGAGCACATACCTGTCACCTGACCGATAACGATTCGTAAAGAACCGCTCACCGGTGACAGAATCCGTAGGTGAGCGAGCTTCAGCGAGTGAACCAAATAACCGTCACGCCGCCGCGTCCGTACTCTGGCGCTCGCGCTACGGAGGTGGCGGCGTGAGCTTCCAGACGTACGCCGACCTGTGGCGGATCCCCGACGTTCGCCGCATCCTCGTGCTGGGTCTGTTCCTGCGAATTCCGATGCCGGCGTCCGCGGTCATCGTGACCCTTCACGTGGTCGGCCCCCTGGACCGCTCCTACGCCGAGGCCGGGCTGGTCTCGACGGTCCTCGCGATCGCGATGGCGATCTCCGCGCCGTGGCTCGGCCGGCTCCTCGACCGCCTCGGTCTGCGGCGTACGTTGCTGCTGCCGCTGGCCGTCCTTCCCATCGCCTGGTCGATCGCGCCCTGGGTCGGCTATCTTCCGCTGCTCGCGCTGGTCGCGGTCGCGGGGCTCTTCACCGTCCCGTCGTTCTCGATCGTGCGCCAGGTGATGCTCCGCTCGGTCGGCCCTGGGCAGCGCACGGCGGCACTGAGCGCCGACGCGATCATGACCGAGCTCGGCTTCATGGTCGGTCCGGTCATCGGCGTCCTCGGCGCCAGCTACTTCGGCACCTCCTGGGCGTTGCTGCTGATCCAGTGGCTCGGGATCGTGGCGGCGGTCGTGCTGTGGCTGTTCAACCCGATGATCACGGAGGGCGAGCCGACCGTCCCGAGCGACGCGGTCCCCAGTGACACCGGTGCCCCGGCGCGCCGTCGCTTCGGGCTCCCCTCGTGGGTGAACCCTGGCGTCACGCTCCTGCTCGCCGGCACCTTCACCGCCTCGCTCATCCTCATCGCCGAGGACCTCGGCACCGTGGCGGCGATGCGCGACTTCGACCGGACCGCACTGCTCGGGATCGTCATGGCGATCTGGGCGCTCGGCTCGCTGCTCGGCGCACTCATCTACGGCGCCCTCAACAGCCACCCCTCGACCGCGGTGATGCTCGTCCTGCTGGGTGCGACGACGGTGCTGACCGCCTTCGCCTGGGACCCGATCTCGTTCGCCGTCCTGCTCCTGCTCAGCGGCTTCTTCTGCGCCCCGACCCTGACCGCCGCGCTCGAGGCGATCACCAGCAGCGTCCCCTCGACCGTACGCGGCGAGGTGATGGGCTGGCACGGCTCGGCCATCACCCTCGGCAGCGCCGTCGGCGCCCCCGCCGCCGGGTTCGCCATCGACCTGGTCGGCTGGCAGGGCGGCTTCGTCCTCGGCGGCGGCCTCGGCCTGCTGATCGCCGCGGCCATCTGGCTCACCACCCGACGGATGTCCACCCCCGCGGAGGCGCCACTCCCGCCGGGCGAGAAGTCGCCCGCGTCGGCCGAGTAGTCACCGCATTGCCACCTCGGCCGACCTACGTGACGTCTCGGCCGACGGGGGTGCCGCCTCGGCTAGCGGGGTTTGCGGCGGCGCAGGCCGGCGGCGAGGAGAGCGGAGACCAGCACCCGGGAGGTGACCTCGACGGCCCCCGCCGCGACGAGATCGTCGTAGGCCTCGGCAGGTACGTCGTAGTGGTCCCGGTCGAAGCCGCGCGCCGGGATGCCCATCCGGCTCGCGAAGGCGTGCAGCTCCTCGTAGGAGGTGTCGCTGGCGAGGTGGGACCACATCCGGCCGCGACTGGGTACGTTCGGCGGGTCGATGAGGATCACGGGCCATTCTT
>JALZDD010000699.1 GCA_030862715.1 Actinomycetota bacterium
TCGTCTACCGCACCAAGCGCAGCGGCCACGTCACCTCCAAGATGCGCTACCAGTCGGCCCAGCTGCTGGCCTACCTCACCGACGACCTCTGGCTCCACAACGCCCGCAACGCCAACGAGCGGATGGCCGACCTCGCCGCCGGCCTTCGGACGGCAGGCGTACGCATCACCAACCCCGTCGACGCCAACCTCGCTTGGATGGACCTTCCCGAGGAGACGGCCGATCGACTGGAGGCGGCCGGGGTGCTCTTCCACCGGCTCGGCGGCCAGGTCCGGTTCGTGACATCGTGGCAGACCACCGCCGAGGAGATCAGCACCGTCCTGGACCTGTTGGGCGGCGCCTGATACCCGCGGGGGGCCTATGCGTTCTCGACGGGGTTGCTAGCCTCGTCCGCCTATGTCTTCTGACATCTCGGACCCCTCACCCGCCCCCACGGCTCCGCCCAAGGCCCCCGCGAAGCAGCTACGCGGCGACGTCCAGGGGCTACGCGCCGTCGCCATCCTCACCGTCCTGGCCGCCCACGCCGGAGTCTCCTGGTTCGCCGGCGGGTTCGTCGGCGTCGACGTCTTCTTCGTCATCTCGGGCTTCCTGATCACCCAGCAGCTCGTCGGTGAGCTCGACCGCACCGGGCGGATATCCCTGAGACGCTTCTACGCGCGCCGGGCCAGGCGCATCCTTCCGGCCGCCACCTTCACGCTGGTGGTCACCGTGGTCGCCGCGGTGGTCCTGCTGGGTCCGGCTCAGGTCGCCCCGCTCGCCGTCGATGCGGTCTGGGCCTCGGCGTTCGCCGCCAACATCCGGATGGCCATCGCCGGGACCGACTACTTCCAGGCCGAGCTGCCGCCCTCGCCGGTTCAGCACTTCTGGTCGCTGGCAGTCGAGGAGCAGTTCTACCTGGTCTGGCCTCTCGTCGCGCTGATCTGCATCGTTCTGGCCAGCAGGACCGGCGCCTCCCGAGGCGAGCAGGGCTCGGCACGGCCCCGCAGGTTCCTGCTCGCCGCGATCGCGCTGATCACCATCGCGAGCCTCGCCTGGTCGATCGTCCACACGCCCGGAGAGGCCACCGCGGCGTACTTCTCCTCGCTCACCCGCGCCTGGGAGCTCGGGATCGGCGCGGCGCTGGCGATCCTGGTCACCAGCGGCCGGGTGATGCAGCGGCTCGCGGGCGCGCCCCTGGTCCGAGAGGTCCTCGTCCTGGGCGGGCTGGCCGCGATCCTCTGGGCCTGCCTGGCCTACGACGAGTCCACCCCGTTCCCCGGCTACCACGCGGCGCTCCCGGTGCTCGGCTCCGCGGCCGTCATCCTCGCCGGCGCTATCCCCTCGGGCGAGACGACGATCGGCGCCCGGCTGCTGTCGGTGGCGCCGATGCGGGCGATCGGCGACTGGTCCTTCTCGCTCTACCTGTGGCACTGGCCGCTCCTGGTGCTGCCCGAGATCGTCCTCCAGCGTGAGCTGACCTGGCCCGAGCGCGGTCTGGCAGTCACGGGCGCGTTCGTGCTGGCGTACGCCTCCTTCCGGCTCGTCGAGGCGCCGTTCCGTGAGGGTGCGCTCTGGCGGCCGACGCGGCGTGCGCTGACCTTCTACCCGGTCAGCATCGCGCTCGTGGCGGCCATCGCGTTCGGCGGCACCGCCTACGCCGACTTCGAGGCCACCCGCGGCTCCTTCCAGCCGGCGATCACCCTGGCCGACGCACCCGCGGCCGATCCGTCGCTGGACAAGCAGGAGGCGCTGGTGCGGGCCTCGGTGCTCGCGGCGCGCGAGGACACTCCGGTCCCGACCGAGCTGCGTCCCGCGATCACCGAGCTCGACTCCCTCAAGCCGGGCCGGACCAGGTGCGACTACACCGACGACTCCGAGCGCGACCTGTGCGTCGACGGCGACCCCGACGGGAAGCGGACGATGGTGGTCTTCGGGAACTCCCACGCCCTGCACTGGGTCCCGACGTTGAACAAGATCGCCAAGGAGCACGGCTTCCGGACCTATTTCCTGGTCAAGAACCGCTGCGTCTCGGCCTCGATCACCACCGACCGCGGCGGCGGACGCGACCCCTACACTGAGTGCGACGACTTCAACCGCTGGGCCTTCAAACAGCACCGGCGCCTCGACCCCGATCTGACCGTCGTCTCCACCGCCCCGCCGATCCAGGGCGTCTTCGACGAGGACGGCGACTGGGTCGGCGAGAGCCGCAAGGTCGACGAGCTCATGCATCCGGCCTACACCGACTTCCTGCGCCGCGTGGACAAGCACACGAAGCGTACGGTGCTGATCCGCGACATCCAGGGTTTCGACGCCAACGCCGGCACCTGCCTGTCCCGGCCCGGCGCCACTCTGGGTGACTGCCTGATGGGCGCGGTGGAGTCGCGGGAGCGATCGATCGACGTGCAGGTCCGAGCGGCCGAGGAGGTCGGTGTCGATGTCGCCGACATGAGCTCCTACTTCTGCTGGGACGGATCCTGCCCCGCCGTCGTCGGAGACACCATCACCCACTACGACGGCACCCACATGTCACGCCAGTACGCACCACAGCTCGCCGAGCCCCTGGCCCGCGAGCTGGGCATCCGCGGCCGAGGATAGCGGCCGTACGCAGCAGGGAGGGGGGGGGGGG
>JALZDD010000713.1 GCA_030862715.1 Actinomycetota bacterium
CGCGGCGCCGCGCTGGTCGCGCTGGGGGAGTGGCCGAGAGCAGACGTACGCCTGCGGGCGACCGAGCCGCGCTGGGTCGGGCTGGGCAACGGCGACGGCCATCTCCGGGCGAGAAGGATGGTGGTCGAGGCGGTGCGCGGGACGGCTCCGCCGCGGCGTACGGCGCTCTGGTTCCCGGCCGAGGACGGCGGTCTGCGGCGCGTCCTCGAACCCGTCGCAGACCTTGCTGAACTGCGGAAACAGGAGTCGGCATGAGTCGCACACTGGTGGTCTGGTGCGCCGACTGGCCGGTCGCCGCGGCGCTGGGCGAGGCCGGCCTGCCGCGGCACTTGCCGGCCGCGGTCTTTGCGCAGAACCGGGTCCAGGCCTACAACCAGGCGGCGCGGGAGTTTGGGATCAAGCGCGGGATGCGGCGCCGCGACGCGCAGTCGCGCTGCCCGGAGATCCAGGTGCTCGCCGCCGACGAAGCCCGTGACGCGCGGGTGTTCGAGGAGGTGCTGGTGCGCCTGGAGGAGCTGCGCCCCGGCGTCATGCCGCTGCGCCCCGGGCTGGTCGCGCTGCGCTCGCCGGCACGCTTCTACGGCGGCGAGACCGAGGCCGGCGCGGCGATCGCCGAGTGCGTGGTCGGGCTCGGGATCTGGGACGTACGGATCGGCATCGCCGATGAGCTCTTCACCGCCGAGCAGGCCGCGCGGAGCGCCGGGCTGCAGGAGACGTACGCCGTCCCGGCAGATGGAGGCTCCACCGCGTTCCTGCGCGCCCTGCCGGTCCATGTCCTCGAAGACGCGAACGCGGTCAGCCTGCTGCAGCGACTCGGCCTGACCACGCTCGGCGGCCTCGCCGACCTGCCCGGCGCCGACGTCAAGGCGCGCTTCGGCGCGCAGGCCGCCTGGGTCCGCCGGGTGATCCACGGCGAGGGAGCGCGCCCGGTGACCGGGCGTACGCCACCGCCCGAGCTCACCACCGAGGTGGCCTTCGAGCCGCCGCTCGACTCCGCCGAGGCGGTCTGCTTCTCGGCCCGGCAGGCGGCGGAGGGGTTCGTGAAGGGCTTGGCGACGCGGCAGGAGGTCTGCACCGAGGTTCGGATCGAGGTCGCGATGGAGGACGTCCCGGACTCGGTACGCACCTGGGCGCATCCGCGGTGGTTCTCCTCGGTCGATCTCATCGACCGGCTGCACTGGCAGCTGGCCGGGGCGGTCTCGGGTAGGCGCGGAGGAGCGGTGACCGCGGTCCGCTTCGTCCCCGAGGTCGCCGTCTCCGAGGCGGTCCACGCCGACGGTCTCTGGGGCGGCACGAACGAGCGCGTCGATCGCGGCATCGCCCGGGTACAGGGTCTGCTCGGCCACGAGGCCGTCGTCGCCCCGGTGCTCCAGGGCGGCCGGACGCCACGCGACCGGCAGGCGTACGTCCCCTGGGGCGACCGCCCCACCACTCTCCGCGATCGCCGACTGCCGTGGCCGGGGAGCATCCCGCCGCCGGCACCCGCCCGGGTCCTGGCCGAACCCTGGCCGGCGGAGGTCTGCGACCAGGCCGGGCGGCAGGTGCTGGTGCTCCCGCGCGGGGGTGTCTCCGCCGACCCCGCCCGCTACCGGCCCTCGGTCGGCCAGCCCTGGCAGCGGGTCGCCTCCTGGGCCGGTCCGTGGCCGGTCACCGAGGCCTGGTGGGAGCCCGGCGGCGGGCGGCGGGTCGCCCGCTTCCAGCTCGTCGGGGTCGACGGCCGCGCCTGGCTGGCCACCTTCGACACCGACCACTGGCTCACCGAAGCCAGCTATGACTGACGGGGCGGTGGCTGATGGGCTGGAACAACCCCGAGATCCCGTGGAAGGAGCTGGAGCGGCGGCTGTCGGGCCGCCCGCCGGGCGGTATCTCCTCGGGCTCCGCTTCGGAACGTGACCCCTACGGCGACGCGCCGATCTCGCGGCGCAAGAAGCGGCTGACCGACGAGTCGGTGCGCTGGCCGGAAGGCCCGGTGGTGCCGTATGCCGAACTCCACACCCACTCCGACTTCTCCTTCCTCGACGGAGCGAGCTCGCCGTCGGCGCTGGTCAGCGAGGCGATCCGGCAGGGGCTGCACGGGATCGCGATCACCGACCACGACGGTTTCTACGGGGCTCCCGCTTTTGCCGAGGCGGCACAGAAGCTGGCGCCGGAGACGTCGGAAAGGAAGTTGCTGACGGTCTACGGCGCCGAGCTGTCCCTGGGCCTGACCAAGCCGCAGAACGGGGTCGCCGACCCCGAGGGCAGCCATCTCCTGGTGCTCGCCCGGGGCGTGGAGGGCTACCGGCAGCTGGCCGGTGCGATCACCGAGGCGCAGCTGCGCGGTGACGAGAAGGGGCGGCCCGCCTACGACCTCGATGAGCTCGCCGACCGGGCCCGCGCCGGCAACTGGCTGATCCTGACCGGGTGCCGCAAGGGCACCGTACGCCAGGCCCTCACCGGCACCGGCCCGATCGCCGCGGCCCGGGAGCTGCGCGAGCTCACCGACAGGTTCGGCCACGACAACGTCGTCGTCGAGCTGACCGACCGCGGCCATCCGACCGACTCCTACGACAACGACCTGCTCGCCGGCATCGCCCGCGAGGCCGGCCTGCCCACGGTCGCCACCAACAACGTCCACTACGCCACGCCCGACCGGCACCGGGTGGCCGACGCGCTCGCGGCGGTCCGCGCGCGGCGCACCCTGAACGACATCGCCGGCTGGCTCCCGGCCGGCCCGGTGGCGTACGTCAGGACGGGGGAGGAGATGCACCAGCTCTTCCGGCGCTACCCGGGCGCGGTGGCACGCAGCGTCGAGATCGCCGATGAGTGCGCCTTCGACCTGCGCAAGGCCACCCCGAAGCTGCCCAAGCGGGGGATCCCCGAGGGCGAGACCGCCGCGAGCCGGCTGCGCCAGCTGACCGAGGAGGGCTTCGCGGAGCGCTACGCGAAGGCGTACGAAGACAATCCGAAGCACATCGCAAAGGCCCGTAAACGCGTGAATGATGAGCTCGAGGTCATCGAGCGTAAGGACTTCCCGGGCTATTTCGTGATCGTGCACGACATCGTCGAATACGCCCGTGAGCAGAAGATCCTCTGTCAGGGGCGGGGGTCCGCGGCCGCGTCCGCGGTCTGCTACGCGCTCGGGATCACCGCGATCGACCCCGTCTTCTACAAGCTGCCGTTCGAGCGGTTCATCTCTGTGCACCGGGAAGAGGAACCCGACATCGATGTCGACTTCGACTCCGACAAGCGCGAGACGGTGATCCAGTGGGTCTACAAGCAGTACGGGCGACGTAACGCGGCGCAGGTCGCCAACATCGTCGGCTACCGCCCGAAGATGGCGGTCCGAGATGCGGCGAAGGCGCTGGGCCACTCGCCAGGGCAGCAGGATGCCTGGTCCAAGCACGTCGGCTACTCACGTGTCGAGGCGCCGGACGACGTAGGCATCCCCGCGCCGGTCCTTGCGCTGGCCGCCGAGATCCACGGCACCCCGCGCCATCTCGGCATCCACTCCGGCGGCATGGTGCTCACCGAGGAGCCGATCGGGGAGGTGGTGCCGATCGAACGGGCGCGGATGGACGACCGCACCGTGATCCAGTGGGACAAGGACGCCGCCGAATACATGGGGCTGGTGAAGTTCGACCTGCTCGGGCTCGGGATGCTGGCGGCGCTCGACCACATGATGCACCTGGCCGCGGAGCACCTGGGGGAGGAGTGGACCCTGGCGACGATCCCGAAGGAGGAGCCGGGGGTCTACGACATGCTCTGCCGGGCCGACTCGATCGGGGTCTTCCAGGTCGAGTCGCGCGCGCAGATCGGCACCCTGCCGCGCCTGCAGCC
>JALZDD010000107.1 GCA_030862715.1 Actinomycetota bacterium
TCATGGGCTGGAGGGAACGCGGGTTCTATCTGGACGCGGAGGATGTGGCGTACCTCTTCGACTCCAACGGCAACGCCGGCAACACCGCCTGGTGGGACGGCCGGATCGTCGGCTGCTGGGTTCAGGACGCGGACGCGAAGGTGCGGGCGATCCTCCGCCACGACATCGGCGACACGGGTCGCGCGGCGCTCGAGGCCGAGGCGGAGCGGTTGACCGCCTGGCTGGACGGTGTGGTGATCACAAACGTGTACGCCTCGCGGCAGATGAAGGAGGCGCGGCTCCCCTAAGGACGACCGCGCTTCGCACAGGAGAGCGTCAGACGTCGCGGCGACGCAGCACCCAGGCGGAGCCGGCGACCAGCCCGACCGCCCAGGTCAGGAGTACGCCGCCGAAGACCCAGTCACCTGGACGAGCGCGTAGCCGGCCGGTGCCGGGGTGTAGTCGATCGCGGTCTCCAGCCACGACCAGCCGAAGCGCTGGGCGAGCAGCCCGAGCAGTTCCGGCATCAGCAGCAGAAGGAAGAGTACGAAGGAGAGCGCGCCGGCGGTGCGGCGGAACAGGCCGCCGAAACCGAGGCCGACGGTCGCGAGCAGTGCCAGGAACACGCCGAGCCGCAGGACGAGTGCGACGTCGTCGCCGGTGAGGTCGCCGAGCTCCCCGAGCCGGATCGCCGCGGCCAGCAGGCCGAGTCCGGCCACGGCCACCCCAGCCACGAGAACGCTTGCCGCCACGACCAGCGCCTTCGCGCTCAGCACCCGGGTCCGTGAAGGCGTGCACGCGAAGGTGACGGTGATCGAGCGCGACGCGAACTCCGCGGTGATCGCGAGGATGCCGAAGGCGGCGGCGAGGTACTGGACGAAGTACTGCGTCGACCCGATCACCGACGCCGTGGAAGCGACGGCCGACGGATCGCCGTCGTCGGCCTGGAGCAGCGAGGTCAGCAGCATGATCGCGGTCGCGCCGCCGAGGAACCAGAGCGAGGAGCGTACGGTCCGGATCTTGAGCCACTCCGAGCTGACGACCCGTGCGAGCGCAGTCATGCGGCACCTCCGGCGGAGTACTCGACGACATCCGCGGTGAGCTTCACGTAAGACTCCTCCAGGGTCGGTTCGACGGGTTCGAGCAGGTGCAGGAGCACCCCGGCCCGATGGGCGAGGGTGCCGACCTCCTCGGTGGACAGCACCGCCACGGTCAGCTCGTTCTCGCCGTTCCAGGTGACCTCGTGGCCGGCCAGCAGATCGGCGAGCGGACCGAGCTCAGGCCCGCGTACGCGGGTGCCGCTGGGGGAGAGGAACTCGCTCATCGGTGCGTCGGCGACCAAGCGCCCCCGGCCCAGGACGACGAGCCGGTCGGCGGTCTGCTCCATCTCGCTCATCAGATGGGAGGAGACGAAGACGGTGCGGCCCTCGGCGGCGAGGCCGCGAAGCAGCGTACGAATCCAGCGCACGCCGTCGGGATCGAGGCCATTGACCGGCTCGTCCAGCATCAGCACCTTGGGATCGCCGAGGAGCGCGCCGGCGATGCCGAGGCGCTGGCTCATGCCCAGGGAGTACATCCCGGCACGGCGGCGGCCGGCGGCGCTCATGCCGGTCAGTTCCAGGACCTCGTCGACCCGGCGGTCATCGATGCCCTGACTGCGGGCCATCGCGCGCAGGTGGTTCCGTCCCGAACGGCCCGGGTGGACCGCCTTGGCGTCCAGGAGCGCGCCGATGGTGTGCGTGGGACGGTCGAGGTCGGCGTACGCCTTGCCGTCGACGGTCGCGGTGCCCGACGTCGCGGCGTCGAGGCCGAGGATGAGACGCATCGTGGTCGACTTTCCGGCGCCGTTGGGGCCCAGGAAGCCGGTCACGGAGCCGGGCTCGAGATCGAGCGTGAGCTCGTCGACGGCGGTCTTGTCGCCGTACCTCTTGGTGAGGTTGCGCAGTTGGATCACAGACCGAGCCTAGGTGCGCGGCCCGGCGGGCGAATCAGCCCGCGGGATGATCTGGCGGGTCCGACCAGGGGCGTACGTCATCCCCGGATATCGATCTGTTGACAGGGTGTATGCGATACTCCGAGACGACTGCTCAAACAATCGGGCCCGACCCGAGGAATGGACAGTCCGACGACGCCTCGCCGGCGTGGACCCTCCGGGGCCGCACTCCGGCACACAGGAGGTAGGGCGTCACCAGACCGCGACGCAGGCCTAGCAGGTCAGTGAGAGCGACTCGCCCGGGAAGGTCCCGGACGGCCGAGCGACCGCGGCAGGTGACGAACCGCCACCTGTGACGCACCGCTGCGGAGGATGCCGCCGCCCTGACAAGCTTTGCGCCGCGACGCGGCTGCTACGTGGAAAAAGTTCGATACTGCGCAGCGCCCGTTTCCCGGCACCTGACTATCCGGCACCTGTGAAGGTCCTGGATGAGGAGAACGGCATGGCCGACGAGACCATTGTCGAGAACACCGAGAACGGCGCTGAAACGCCGCAGACTCCGGTGACCGACACCCCCACGCCCGACGCGGAAGCGACCGGCGAGACCGCCCCCGCGAAGAAGACCGCGGCGAAGAAGACCACGCGCAAGCGCACCACGAAGAAGGCCGCCGCGGCCCCGGCAGAGGCTGTCGAGGCTCCCGCCGCCGAGGCCGCTGAGGCAGCCGAGGCCCCCGCCAAGAAGACGGCGGCGAAGAAGACGACCCGGAAGCGTACGACCAAGAAGGCCGCCGCCCCGGCGCCGGCCGAGGTCGAGACCACCGAGACCACCGAGGCCACCGCTGCGCCGGAGGCCGAGACCTCCGAGGCTCCCGCCGAGACCGTCGAGGCTCCGGCCAAGAAGACGGCGGCGAAGAAGACCGCCGCCAAGCGGACCACCACGAAGAAGACGGCCGCCAAGAAGGCCGCCGCGCCCGTGGCCGAGCCCGTCGAGACCCCCGCGGAGGAGCTCGCCGACGAGACCCTCGAGGAGACCGAGGCCGAGCAGGCCGGTCCGCCGGCCCCCGCGGTGCTGTTCCAGGCGCCGACCAAGACGACCACCCGTCGGCGTACGCGCAAGACGGCCGAGCCGAAGCCCGTCGAGGAGCCGGTCGAGGCCGCTGTCGAGGCACCCGCCGAGGAAGAGCCGCAGGCCACCGAGCCCGCCGCGGAGCCCGCCGCCGAGGTCGCGGAGGAGGCCCCCACCCGGACCCGCAAGCGCAGCTCGCGCAACGCGGCCCCGGTCGAGGAGAAGGCTGCCGACGAGACCCAGCCCGAGGCCGGGACCACCGAGCCCGAGACCGAGTCCGACAACGAGTCCGACGAGAGCTCGGCCGACGACGGTGAGGGCGGCGGCAACGGCCGTCGTCGCCGCCGCCGTGGCGGCCGCCGCCGTCGCAAGGGTGCCAACGGCGACGCCGACGGGTCCGACGCGTCCGACACCGACGACAGTTCCGAGGACGCCGAGGCCGAGAGCGACGACGCCGCCAAGGACGCCGACGCCGACCAGGGCGAGGGCGGCACGTCCTCGCGCCGTCGCCGTCGCCGCCGCCGGGCCGGCGAGGCCTCGGGCGACGCCGCCACCGGGGACGACCCGGAGAACACCGTCACCAAGGTTCGCCAGAGCCGCACCGGTGACGACCAGATCACCGCGCTGGCCGGCTCGACCCGCCTGGAGGCCAAGAAGCAGCGCCGCCGCGAGGGCCGCGAAGCCGGTCGCCGTCGCGCCCCGATCGTGAGCGAGGCCGAGTTCCTGGCCCGCCGCGAGTCGGTCGACCGGGTCATGGTGATCCGCGAGCGCGAGGACCTCACCCAGATCGCGGTGCTCGAGGACAAGGTGCTCGTAGAGCACTACGTCGCCCGCGAGAGCCAGACCAGCCTGATCGGCAACGTCTACCTGGGTCGTGTCCAGAACGTGCTGCCGAGCATGGAGGCCGCGTTCATCGACATCGGCAAGGGCCGCAACGCGGTGCTCTACGCCGGTGAGGTCAACTGGGCCTCGCTCGGCTGGAAGGAGGGCCAGCCCCGCAAGATCGAGTCGGTGCTGACCTCCGGCCAGAAGGTGCTCGTCCAGGTGACGAAGGACCCGATCGGCCACAAGGGCGCCCGCCTGACCTCGCAGATCTCGC
>JALZDD010000110.1 GCA_030862715.1 Actinomycetota bacterium
CCGACCGCGACGTTGAGGATGAAGAAGAACGGCTGGTCGAAGACCCAGGGGTTCGCGCCGGTGTTGGCCGTGGTGAAGGTCTGGTAGGCGACCCCGTCGACGGACCAGGTGATCGAGCCGGGCCGCCAGTCGATGGCGAAGGTGTGGAAGGTGTCGGCGAAGGACCAGCCCTGCGGGTGCATGTACTGGCCGGTGATGCCGTTGCCGCCGGAGTAGCCCGGGCCGTGCAGGGTGCCGTGGACCAGGTGGGGCTCGTAGCCGACGTTCTCCATGATGTCGATCTCGCCGGCGTTGGGCCACGGCGTGTTCGGGAACTGGCCGCCGAGCATCCAGAACGCCGGCCAGATCCCCTGGCCGCGCGGGATCTGGATCCGCGCCTCCAGGCGTCCGAACTTCGGCTGGACCTTGCCCTTGGTGGTGAGCCGGGCCGAGGTGTAGCCGCTGCCGCTCTGGCGAGCGGTGATGACCAGGTTGCCGTTGCCGTCGAGGGCGGAGTTGTCGCGGGAGTCGGTGTAGGTCTGCAGCTCGTTGTTGCCCCAGCCCCCGCCTCCGGTCTCGAAGTTCCAGTTGGCGCCGTTGGGGGCGCTGCCGGCGGGCCCGTCGAACTCGTCGGACCAGGTCAGCGCGGCCGCCTCGACGTCTCCGGTGCGGATTGCGTCGCCGGCGTCGGGGCCGGGCATGGCGGCGGGCGCGGCCAGCGGGGCGACCAGGACAAGAGCCAGAGCGGCGGTCGCCGTGAGTGTGGTGCGGATGGTGCGGATCCTCGAGCTACGCATCGAAACGCTCCTTCATGGGGGTTAACTGTAAGGCGACCTTACTGTTATTTGCCGTTCGGCGGAACGGAAACGCCGGGCGACGTCCGGTCACCGCGAGAACCCGCTCGATGCGCTCTAATTGGTGCCCGGAGCGGGGCCATCGGGGGCCCTGCGGGTGAGGTGATCGCATTGGCACGGGATCCATACAGGCCACGGACGCCGATCATCGGCATGACGATGGTGTTCCTCGCGTTGGCGATCGTCGGGGTGACGGCGTACCTGCATCTCGGCTGGTGGTCGCTGATCGGCTACGCCGTGGCGGCGGTCGTCGCGGTGGTCGGCGGATGGCTGCTGTTCAAGGACGTGCCCGAGCCACCGCACTCCGGAACGGGAGCGAGCCGATGACCGACACCGAAGACCAGACCAGCGGCCCGGTCAGCGGCCTGACCGACGAGGACGAGGGCTACCACAAGAGCCTCAGCCCGCGGCAGCTGCAGATGATCGCGATCGGCGGCGCCATCGGCACCGGACTGTTCCTGGGGGCGGGCGGCCGCCTCCACGAGGCGGGACCGGGACTGTTCCTGGTCTACGCCCTCTGCGGGGTGTTCGTCTTCCTCATCCTGCGTGCGCTCGGCGAGCTCGTGCTGCACCGGCCGTCGTCGGGATCGTTCGTCTCCTACGCCCGGGAGTTCCTGGGCGAACCGGCCGCGTTCGCCGCGGGCTGGATGTACTTCCTGAACTGGGCGATGACCTCGATCGTCGACGTCACGGCGATCGCGACGTACATGCACTTCTGGGGCACGTTCGAGGTCGTCCCGCAGTGGGTGATCGCGCTCGTCGCGCTCGCGGTCGTGCTCTCGATGAACCTGATCTCGGTCAAGCTCTTCGGCGAGCTGGAGTTCTGGGCGGCGCTCATCAAGGTGGTCGCGCTGCTCGGGTTCCTCGTGCTCGGGACGATCGTGCTCGCCAGCGGTGAGGAGCTCAACGGCCAGGAGACCGGCATCGGCATGGTCCTCGACAACGGCGGGCTGTTCCCGGTCGGCGCGCTTCCGCTCGTCATCGTGATCTCCGGCGTCGTCTTCGCGTACGCAGCGGTCGAGCTCGTCGGCACCGCCGCCGGCGAGACCGCCGAGCCAGCGAAGATCATGCCCCGGGCGATCAACTCCGTGATCGCCCGGATCGCGGTGTTCTACGTGGGCTCGCTGGTGCTGCTCGCGCTGTTGCTGCCCTACACGTCCTACCGGGCGGACGAGAGCCCGTTCGTGACCTTCTTCGACCAGCTCGGGATCGCGAACTCCGGCACGATCATGAACCTCGTGGTCCTGACCGCGGCGCTCTCCTCGCTCAACGCCGGCCTCTACTCGACCGGGCGCATCCTGCGGTCCATGGCCATGAGCGGGAGCGCCCCGACATTCACCGCCCGGATGTCGAGGAACGGGGTGCCGTTCGGCGGGATCCTGCTCACCGGCAGCATCACGCTCCTCGGCGTCGGCCTCAACGCGATCGTGCCTGGCCAGGCGTTCGAGATCGTGCTGAACATGTCGGCTCTCGGCATCATCGCGTCCTGGGCGACCATCGTGATCTGCCAGATCCAGCTCTACCGGCGCTGGAAGAAGGGCCTGATGTACCGGCCCGAGTTCCGGCTGTGGGGATCACCGTGGACGGGCTACGCGACCCTCGTGTTCCTTGCTACCGTGCTCGTGCTGATGGGCTTCGACTACCCGATCGGGACCTGGACGCTCGCGACCCTGGTGGTCATCATCCCGGCGCTGATGATCGGCTGGCGGCTCGTCCGCGACCGCGTCGAGCAGATCGCCCTCGAACGCGAGGGCTACACCGGCGCGATCCCGATCAGGGCGGAGCGTCCGCGCTCCGACGAGGACGGGCCGAGCAGCTGATCCGAACGCGCCCATCAGGCGACCGGACCCTCGCCGAGCGTCACGGTCGCGGTGTGGGCCTCGCCGGCGGCATCGGTCCAGCTGACCGAGATCTCGTCGCCGGGCTCGTGGTGGCCTAGGACCGAGGTGATGTCGTCGATGCTCGCCACGGCGGTCCCGTCGACCGAGGTGATCGTGCTGCCTTCGGTGATCCCGGCCGCCTCGGCGGCACCGTCCTCGACGACACCGACGACCAGCGTCGACCTGGTCGTGTCGACCTGCACTCCGAGCGCGGCGGCCGAGCCGCCGATCTCGACGTCGCCCGACTCCTCCCCGGCGAGGATCTGGGCGGCGATGTCGAGCACGGTGTCGATCGGGATGGCGTAGCCGGAGATCTCGGCCGAGCCCGAGGTCGCGGCGACGTTCATCCCGATGACCTCGCCGTCCTCGTCGAGCAACGCGCCACCGGAGTCACCGGAGACGACATCGGCGTCGGTCTGGATCAGGTCGCTGAGATCGGAGGCGGTGCCGTCCTCGTTGTTGACGGTGATCGCGGTGCTCGGGTCGGTGACCGTACCGTCGGCGGCCGAGAGTGAGCCCTGGCCCTCGGCGTTGCCGACCGAGGTGACCTCCTCACCCTGAGTGGCGGCGTCCCGGTCAGTCGCGACCGTCGAGAGCCCCGAGGCGTCCTCGAGCTGCAGCACCGCGACGTCATGGACGTCGTCGTAGCCGAGAACCGTCGCGGCGTACGTCTCCCCCGTGCTCGGGTCCGTCACGGTGATCGAGGTGGCGCCCTCGACGACGTGGTGGTTGGTCACCACGATCCCGTCGCCGGTGAGCGTGAGTCCCGTGCCCGCGCCCTGCGCGGTGCCGTAGCCGACCGTGGTGTTGATCAGCACGACGCCCGTCGACTCGGCGTCGGTCGCAGGCTCGGAGTCGACCGTCGGGGTGCCGAGGCTCTGCCGGTAAGGGGCCACGAGCCCGCCGCCATAGGCGCCGTCGTAGCCGTAGCCGTACCCGGGACCGGACTCGGCCGCGTACGTCCTGGTGGCGCCGACCGAGGCCACCGCGAGGGCCGGGGTGGCGAGCGGAATCGCGACGAGCGGGATCGCCAGAGCGGCGACGAGTGACTGACGAATTCGGCGGGAGCGGGACATCGGGTCCTCCTTGAGGCGGTTGATGCCTCAAAGATTCCGCCCGCCGGCTGTGGGCTTCCTGTGAGGAAGGCACGGACTGGCTGGGAATGTCAGCGCGGCTCGGAATGAAGCTGTGCCGGACGGGGTACCTCTGGGCATGACCGAATGCACCCCACAGCAGACGGGCGATGCCCCGTTCTCAGTCGCGTGCGCGCAACGCGTCGGCGCCGAGCTGAGCGATCGGATCCAGCCTGGTGACCTCCCGGGTGGCCAGGTCGACCATCACCGCGGTGTCGGCGGGCACCGGGGTCCAGCCGGGCTGATCGAGGCCACTGGAGACGATCTCGAGGCCGTAGTCGGTCCTGCGGTAGTCCATCGCGAAGTACTCCGTGGTGTGCCGAGGCGGGATGGCGCCCTCGTCGTCGAAGAGCTCGCGCAGCGCGCGCAGGGGCGAGTCGGCGCGCGAGTTGATGTGGATCGCGAACATGTGTGTCCGGGTGAGCATCAACGCGTTCAGGCTGCATCGCGGGAACTTCTGGACCAGCGTGGCCAGCGCTCGCGTGACGCCCTCGGCCTCGTCGCCGTACTTCTCGACGTTCTGGTGCACGAAATGGAAGTAGCGTTCGCTGTCGGTGTCGCCGCGCAGCCGCATACGGGACTCGGGAGTCAGCAACGCCTCGAGATCGGCGATCGGCGAGATGTGGCCGTTGTGGGCGAACGCGGCGCCGTCGGTCAGAAACGGGTGGGTGTTCTCCGGACGTACGTCGAGTCCACCCGTCGCCCAGCGAAGGTGCACGAAACCGGCGTGGGAGAGCGGGGCCTCGACGAGCCTGCGATAGGTCTCGTCGATGTCCGCCGAACGCGGCGAGCTCGTCGTGCAGGTGCCCTCGGGCGTGTGCCAAGACATCCCCCAGCCGTCGGAGTGCACGGAGGTGAGCGAGGTGAACGCGTCCAGCCCCTCCTCCCCGAGCAGGTCGGCTACGGCACACGGGGACTCGGTCACATATCCGAACAGGCGACACATGGTCGAGTTGCTCCTTCCAGAGGCAGGTGCGAGCAGTGAAGAGCGACTATTCGAGCAGTACCCATCACCACCTCAGGACAGTCGGTGTCGAGGAGGAGCTACTCCTCGTCGACGCCGAGACCGGCGCGCCGCGATCGGTGGCCAGCGAGGTGCTGCGGGTGGCGCGGCAGCACGGCGACACCGAGGTCGAAGCCGGCGAGGCCGGTGGCTCGGTGGGGCCGGAGCTCCAGGAGCAGCAGGTCGAGACCGATACTCCGGCCGAGGAGTACCTCGGGCTCCTCGAGCAGGACCTGAGGCGCTGGCGCGACAAGGCCCGCGCGGCCGCGACAGAGGCGGGCGCGCTGATCCTGGCCAGCGGCACGACTCCGCTGCCGGTACGACCCCAGACCTTCGACACCGAGCGCTATGCGGCGATCACCGAGCAGTTCGGGATCACCGCCACCGAGCAGCTCACCTGCGGCTGCCACGTGCACGTCTCGGTCGGCTCCGACGACGAGGCCGTCGGGGCGCTCGACCGGATCCGCCCCTGGCTGCCGGTGCTGCTCGCGGTGAGCGCCAACTCGCCCTTCTGGCAGGGCGGCGACTCGGGCTACGCGAGCTACCGGTCCCAGGCGATGACCAGGTGGCCGACGAACGGTCCGACCGAGATCTTCGGCAGCGGTCAGGCGTACGCCGATCATCTGCGTCTGCTCGTCGACACGGGGGTGCCGCTCGACGAGGGCATGGCGTACTTCGATGCCCGGCCGTCCCGCAACTATCCGACGCTCGAGATCCGGGTCGCCGACGTCTGCCTCGACTCTCGCGACGCCGTGCTCGTCGCGGCGCTGGCGAGGGCGCTGGTCGAGACCGGCGCGAGGGAGTGGGCCGATGGCCGGCCGCCCGATCCTGTTTCGGTGGCTGTGCTCCGGCTCGCCATGTGGCAGGCGGGCAGGCACGGGATCACCGGCGATCTGCTCGACCCGCTGACCCACCGCCCGAGGCCGGCTCGTGAGGTGGTGGATCGCCTGCTGGAGCACATCGGCCCGGCGTTGCGTGACACCGGAGACCTGGTGCGCGTCGAGAAGGGCATCGGCCGGATCTTCACCGGCGGCACCGGCTCCTCGACCCAGCGCCGGATCCACGATGAGGAGGGTCGCCTCGACCGAGCAGTGGTCCGGTTGGCCGAGCTCACCTGAGTTTTCCACCCCTGAAATGGAGGCACCTGCTGTCATGATCCGATTCGCTCATCTCGACATCGAATTCGACGATCGCGTGCTCAGCCCGCGTACCTGGACCGTCCGTCAGTCCGAGTGGGCGGCCAAGCTGGCGGCGGAGCTGCCGGACGGGCCGATGCTCGAGCTGTGCTCCGGCGCCGGTCAGATCGGCCTGCTCGCGGCCGCGCTGACCGGCCGCAACCTGGTGTGCGTCGACGCCGATCCCGTCGCCTGTGAGTTCGCCCGTGCCAACGCCGAACGCGCCGGGCTGGCGCACCTGGTCGAGGTACGCGAGGGCAGCATGGAGCACGCGCTGGACCCGGAGGAGCGCTACTGGATGGTGATCGCGGACCCGCCGTGGGTGCCCACGGACCAGGTCGAGCGGTATCCCGAGGACCCACGGATGGCCATCGACGGCGGCGCCGACGGGATGCTGGTCGCCGAGACGTGCCTGGCGACGACCGCCCGGCACCTCTCCCCGGGCGGCGCGGCGGTCTTCCAGCTCGGCACGACCGGGCAGGCCGATCGCCTGCTGGAGATGGTCGAGGGCAGCGACCTGACGATCGAGGAGGTCCGCGACTCGCCGGGCGAAGGAGTGCTCGTGCACATCGCCCGGGCACCGCGGCCGAGCATGTCGGACCCGGCCGCCGGGTACCGGATGGGCGTGAGGGAAAGGTGGGCGTAGATGCTGCCGAAGTCGCGTGGCACCCTGAGTGCCGCTGTGTTCACCGCGCTGCAGAGCGGCGCCACCGCTGATCTGGAGCCGACTCCGGAGTCAGCCGAGGACGCCCAGATCGCTCTGTGGACGCTCTACGAGCTCCACTACCGAGGCTTCGACGAGGTCGATCCCGACCTCGAGTGGGACGCGGACCTGCTGCGTCTGCGTCGTGGTCTGGAGAGGTCGTTCGAGGTCGAGCTGCGTCGGCGCTGGGAGCACAGCGGCTTCCTGGAGGATCGCGAGCTGGACCTCCCCGGTCTGGTCGCCCGGCACGACGGACCGTCGCTGGCGCGATTCGTGCAGCGCCGGGCCGACCGGGATCAGGTGCTCGAGATCCTCAAGCATCGCTCGCTCTACCACCTCAAGGAGGCCGACCCGACGAGCTGGGTCGTTCCCCGGCTCGACACCCGGACCAAGGCCGCGCTGATGGAGATCCTGTTCGACGAGTACGGCGATGGCGACCCGAACCGGCTGCATCACCACCTGTTCCGCCGCGGTATCGAAGCGGCCGGTCTGCGGACCGACCACGCCTGCTACGTCGACGAGGCGCCGGTCGAGATCCTCGAGATGAACAACGCGCTGTCGCTGTTCGGGCTCCACCGTCGGCTCCGCGGAGCGGCGCTCGGCCACTTCGCCGCGTTCGAGTCGACCAGCTCGGTGCCGTCGCGGCAGCTCGCCCAGGGGCTGCGTCGTCTGGACTTCCCCGACGAGATGGCGGCCTACTACGACGAGCACGTCGAGGCCGACTCGGTCCACGAGCAGGTGGCCGTACGGGACGTGTGCGGCGCGTTCGTGGAGGAGAACCCGAGCGAGCGCGACCTGGTCTTTCTCGGCGCGTTCACCTGCCTCGACCTGGAGGCTCGCTACGCCCGGACGATGCTCGCCCAGTGGGGTGCCTCATGACCGACTTCGAGCACGCCTCGGTCGTGCTGTGCCCGGCGGGGCCGATGCTGCTGCGTGGGAAGCACGAGATCCAGGACGCCGACGGAAACGTCCACCACACGGTGCGCCCGGTCAGCGCGGTGTGCATGTGCGGCGGGTCCGCGATCAAGCCCTGGTGCGACGGTACGCATCGGCTGCTGGCCGCGAAAGCGCGCGACAGCGACGAGACCAGCGGGTGAGAGGAGCCCCTGGTGGTTCGACTTCGTCGGGTCTCGACGGAGGAGCCGGGGTGGACCCGCCGTCGCGCAGGTCGCGGCTTCGTCTATCTCGACCACGCCGGTGACCGATTGCCGGACGACGCGATCGAGCGGATCCGCGCCCTGGCCATCCCGCCCGCCTGGGAGGACGTCTGGATCTGCCCTCGTGAGAACGGGCATCTTCAGGCCGTCGGGACCGATGCGGCGGGCCGCCGCCAGTACCTCTATCACCCCGACTGGCGGGCGAAGCGTGACCAGGAGAAGTTCGAGCGGGTGCTGGAGCTCGGGGCCGTCCTGCCCCGCGTACGCGAGCGGACGGAGCGGGATCTCACCACCACCGGGATGAGCGATGCCCGAGCATCAGCACTCGCGGTGCGCCTGCTGGACCTGGGGTGCTTCCGGATCGGCAGCGACGCCTACGCCGACGAGAACGGTGGCTTCGGTCTGACGACGCTGGAGCGCCGGCACGTACGCAAGCGGGGCGACGCCTACGTCTTCGACTTCACCGGGAAGTCCGGCGTCCACCACACCATCAGCATCGACGACCCGCTCTCGGTGGCGGCGATCGCGCAGCTGCGTCGCCGCCGCGCCGGTTTCGAGGAGCTCCTCGCCTACCGTCAGGGCAGGCGGTGGCAACGGCTGACGCCGGCCATGGTCAACGACTACATGCGCGACCTGAGTGGTCTCGAGGTGTCGGCGAAGGACTTCCGGACCTGGCACGCCACCGTGCTCGCGGCGCTGGCGCTGGCCGAGGACCCGCACGCCGCGGGGCGCTCGACCCCGACCGCCAGATCCCGCCACAAGCAGCAGGTCGCGGCGATCAAGGAGGTCGCGGAGTACCTCGGGAACACGCTGGCGATCGCCCGGAGCTCCTACGTCGACCCCCGGGTGCTCGAGCTGCACGAGCAGGGGCGCACGATCCGCGTACGCGACGGCGTGAGCAAGGACCCACAGGCTCGCCAGGCCGCGGCCGAGCGCGCGGTCCTGCGCCTGCTGACGAAGGACGACTGAGGCATGACGCCCCGGAGTAAGGCCGGTTCAGCCCTCGATCCCGGTGGCGTCGTGGGAGGCACCCACCGGCTTACTCTCCGGGGATCCACGCTGCCTGAGGTAGATCGAGAGGACGGCCATGGAGCCGACCGCCAGCAACTCCGACTGCCAGTTCTGGAGCGTGCGAGCCCAGAAGTCAGAGTGCATCAGATAGCTGCCCCACGGGATCGGGTCGCGGAGCTGTTGCAGCCTGGACTCGTTGTACGAAGCCCACCCCGACACCGACTGGACCAGCCAGGACAGCAGGAAGATGGCCCCCATGGTCATACCGAGGGACCGGGAGTAGAGCGCAGTCCGCAGGCCGCCGGCGCGGGCCAGCTTGGGCGAGTCAGGACGGGCGTACGCTCCGACCCTCTGTTGCTCGTCGGACTCCTGACCGGCGTCCTTCAGCGGCTTCGACTCCGGGGAGCCTCGTTGCACGAGCCAGACCGTGAGCATGATGAAGAGCAGGAACTGGAGGTACTCGCTCTGCCAGTTCTCGCTCACGTCGACGACGAAGTCCGAGGACCCCAGGTAGCGGCCGAACGACAGCGTGCCCAGTCCCTCGGCGGCCTGCACGGAGTTGAACTGGTGCCAGCCGGCGAAGGCCTGACCGGCGAGGCTGAGCAGGAAGATGGCGCCGAAGAACAGCCCGAGCGAGTGGTTGCGGAGGAGGCGCATGGTCGTCACAGCCTCCCCAGGCCGATCGCGAGGAAGTAGCACAGCCCGAAGGCGATGACGACCACGTACGCCGCGAACATCACGCGCATCTCAGCCCGCCTCCAACGCGCAGTCGTGCGGCCTGTCCCCGCTGGTCGGCTGGCAGCCGGCGGCGGTCACGCGCCAGCCGTCGTCGAACCGGGAGAGGAAGACCGTCTCGTCTCCGAGACGCACCTGCGCCATCGACCCGTAGACCTCGGTCTCGACACGGTCGAGGTCAGCGGACAGGTCCTGGCTGGTGATCGCCTGGTCGCAGGGCTTGCCCTCCTGCTGCTCCAACGACGTGCGCGTCTCCTCGGCCAGGTCGTCGCACGCGCCGGCAGCGTCCCCGTCGGCCAGCGCCTGGTGGAAGTGCTCCGCCCGCTCGGCGGGAGCGTCGTCGGTCGCACCGCAACCCCCCAGGAGCACGACGGCGGCGGCAACCGGGAAGAGGATCCGTGCCGCCCGCGAGGCGGTCATCGCCTCACTCCTCGGCGGCGGAGTTCAGCGTGGACGCGAGCTCGTCCTTGCTCTGGGACGAGGCCCCCGCGATGTCGGCGTTCGCGGCCTGCTGCTCCATCTCGGCCTTCGTGATGTCGTCCGGCATCTCGCCGAGGTGCTGTTCGCGGCTCTCGAGGAACGCCCGCCCGAGCTCGGCCAGCCGCTCCTCGCTGAGGTTCTGCCGCATCCCCGGGAGCACGGACGACTCCTCCTCCTCGACGTGGTGCTGCACGGCGTCGAGGCACTCCTGGAAGCGGGCGAAGACCTCGGGGTCGGCAGGGTCGGCTCGGTCGACGGACTTCAGCAGCTCCCGCACCCGCTGGTGCTCCTCGAGGCTGTGGTCGGCGAGGCCGTCGCCGCGCTCGTCGACGCCGCGGCGCGCCGGGTAGAGCAGCTGGGTCTCGACCGCGTCGTGTCGCGAGAGCATCTCGACCAGCTGCTCGACCAGCGAC
>JALZDD010000739.1 GCA_030862715.1 Actinomycetota bacterium
CCGACCCAAAACGACGGCACCCCGCTCGCCTTGACGCTGGTGGTCACCGGATCGTGGGAGGATCGAAACCACGCAGAATGCGGGAAGTGGCAGATCCCCTAGGGTGCACCGATACGATCGGGCCGAATCCCGGGGACCACTATGCCCGTACGCGACTGACCACCCGACCCGACCGGCCCACCCCGGCACCTGAGAGGAGCGCACAACGTGAGCGGCCTGCAGAAGTTCGAGCAGAAGCTGGAGCAGTTCATCTCAGGCGCTTTCGCGAAGGCGTTCCGGTCCGAGGTGAAGTCGGTGGAGATCGTCGCCGCGCTCCAGCGCGAGATCGACAACAACGCCCAGGTGCTCAGCCGTCAGCGGCGCCTGGTCCCCAACGACTTCTTCGTGGAGCTGTCCGCCAGCGATCTGGGCAAGCTGGAGTCCTACGGACCCCATCTCAAGGAAGAGTTGAAGCGCCAGCTGATGGACCACGCCGAGGCGCAGGGATTCGTCTTCCCGGGCCGCGTGAGCATCGAGTTCGGAGAGGCGAAGGACCTGACCATCGGCCGGTTCCGGGTGCGCAGCCGCGCCCAGGCTGCCGTCTCCGGCGCCGACATGAGCGACACCCAGACCCGCCGCGCACAGGCCTTCCTGGAGGTCAACGGCACCCGCCATCCGCTCCACGGCAACCTCGTCGTGGGGCGTGGGACGGACGCCGACCTGCGCATCAACGACCCGGGCATCAGCCGCCGCCACATCGAGTTCCGCTCGAAGCAGGCCGGCGAAGGTGTACGTGTCGAGGTCTATGACCTCGGCTCGACCAACGGCATGCTGGTCAACGGGCAGAAGATGGCGAGTGCCACCTTGGACGACGGCTCTCAGGTGCGCATCGGCACCACCGTCATCACCGCGCATATCGTGGAGGAGCGCCGTTGAGCGAGCGTAAGCGAGCGACCATTAAGACCCTCACGGCGCCACTTCCGTACCCTGGCGCCTGCGCAACGGAGGTGGCGGCGTGAGCGAGCTGACCCTTTTCCTCATCCGGGTCGCCTATCTGGCGATCCTGTGGATCTTCGTGCTGGCCGCGTTGTCGGTGATCCGCTCCGACATGTTCGGCGCGCGGGTCACCAACGCCTCCGCGGGCCAGCCCGCGGCCCCGCCTGCTCGCGGCAAGGCTGCCGCGGCGAGGGCACCGCGGCGCGGCGTACCCACGCATGTCGCCGTCACCACCGGCTCCAACGCCGGTGTGACCGTGCCTCTCTCGCAGGCACCCATCGTCATCGGCCGCGGCAGCGATGCCGCGATCATCCTCGATGACGACTACGCCTCCACCCGCCACGCCCGGATCGCCGTCTCCGGCGACCAGTGGTTCGTGGAGGACCTCGGATCGACCAATGGCACCTACATCGGGTCCGTCCGGATCAATCAGCCGACCGCCATCTCTCTCGGGACCCAGGTGCGGATCGGTAAAACAATCCTGGAGCTGCGCAAGTGACCGCTGCGACCGACCCCACCCCCGACCCCGCACCTAGCCCCGGCTCTGCCGACGGACGACCCTTCCGCCTCGAGTTCGCTGCGGTCTCGGACGTCGGCCGGGTGCGCAAGGACAACCAGGACAGCGGGTACGCCGGCCCCTGGCTGTTGACCGTCTGCGACGGTGTCGGCGGCGCTGCCCGCGGCGACATCGCCTCCAGCACCGCCGTCCAGCAGCTGCGCAAGCTCGACGAGGAGCCGGCCCTCGGGCTGGTCGACGACGACCTGATCGGCCTCGTCTCCCACGCGCTGCACATGGCCCACGACGAGATCGGCCACCTGGTCGACCACGATCCGACGCTCAACGGCACCAGCACGACCTCGACCGTCGGCCTCTTCGACGGCTCCAAGCTGACCGTCGGCCACGTGGGCGACAGCCGCGCCTACCTGCTCCGCAACGGCGCGATCCACCAGGTCACCCACGACCACACCTTCGTGCAGACGCTTCTCGACGAGGGGAGGATCACGGAGGAGGAGGCCAAGACCCACCCCCACCGCAACCTGATCCTCAAGGCCCTCGACGGCACTCGCGAGCTCGAGCCCGACCTGTTCATCGTCGACCTCGCCGCCGGCGACCGGCTGATGTTCTGCAGCGACGGTGTCTGCGGCTACGTCGACGACCCGCGGATCGCCGACATCCTGGCCACCGGCACGCCCGAGTACGCAGCGGTCGAGCTGGTCCGGGTCTCCCTCGACTCCGGCAGCACCGACAACGTGACCTGCGTGGTCGCCGACGTGGTGCCCAGCGACACCATCCCGTCCCCCGGCCTCGAGGCCCAGATGGTCGGTGCGGCGGCCGAGCTCAAGCGGAGGACCACCAAGACCGGCCAGATGACCGCCCTGTTCCGCGGTCACCGGATGGGCGACACCGGCGAGCTGGACCCGATCGACGAGGAGATCCCCGACGGCGCGATCGCCGCCGACCCGGAGGAGATGCGCTACGCACTCCAGGCGCCGGCCAAGTATCTGAAGCTGCGCTGGGCCTTCGGGCTGCTGACCCTCATCGGTGTCATCTGGGTCGCCGCCGCGACGGCGTTCGTCTGGTCCCAGAACCAGTGGTACATCGGCGAGCAGGAGGGCAACGTCACGATCTTCCGTGGCGTACCCACCACGATGATCGGCCTCGACCTCTCCGAGCCCTACCAGACCTCCAACCTGGAGGTCTCCGACCTGGCCGAGACCTACCAGAACCAGCTCGAGGACGGCATCCACAGCAAGGACCTGGCTGGCGCCCAGGAGAAGGTGCAGTCGCTGGCAGACCAGAGCGCTGCAGACGCGGGAAGCGGGTCATGAGCGGGTTCACTCCGGCTAGCTCCATGCCCGTTTTCGTCCACCGGTCGCGGCGGGGAGCGGAGCTGGTTCTGCTGATCCTGGCCCTGGCGGTCGGGATCGGCGCGTACGCGGCGGTCGGCCTCGGCGTGCAGGAGAAGATCCCGGTCGACATCGTCGGCTACGGCACCTGGCTGGTCGCGCTCCTGGTGGCAGCCCACATCGGCGTACGTCTGTTGGCGCCGTACGCCGACCCAGTGCTGCTTCCGCTGGTCGCGATGCTCAACGGTTTCGGTCTCGCGGTCATCCACCGGCTCGACCTGGCCGCGGGGGCGAGCGAGTCCGATGCCTTCGCCCGTCAGCAGCTGACCTGGATGACGATCGGCGTGGTGCTGTTCCTGATCACGCTCTTCGCGGTGCCCGACCATCGGATGCTGCAGCGGTTCACCTACACCGCCGGCCTCGGTGCGGTGGTCATGCTGATCCTGCCGATGCTCCCGATCATCGGCAAGGAGATCAACGGCGCGCGGATCTGGATCAACCTGGGGCCGGTCAGCTTCCAGCCCGGCG
>JALZDD010000764.1 GCA_030862715.1 Actinomycetota bacterium
CCCCCGGGACCCTTTCGTCGCGTACGTCGACGAGATGGGTGCACGCCGGCCATGGGTCGGTTGCCGATGAGCAGCAGGACGCCGACGACGACCGAGGCGGGTCCGATCAGCAGCGCCGTGTGCTCACCGCTCGACATCAGAAGAACACTCAAAACGCGATGCGCCGAGATCACCCCGTGCCCGTAATCGCCGACCTCCTGTCGAGGATCACCTCCGTCACCACTCGCCGCCGCCGGCGGGATCTCTGCTGTACGGACCTCGCCGAGCACCTCGAGTTCGACTGCCGCCTCCACCGGGACTCACTCGATTGCGCCGATGCGGTCGTCTTCCGCGACGACAGCGGCCGGATCGGCCTTCCCATCCATGACGGCGGATCCAGCTATATCGCCATTCAGCACTGTCCCTGGTGCGGGAGCCGGCTCCTGAAGCAGCCCGTCGCAAAACCTTCCACCTCAGACCGACAGCATGTCCGCGAGGTCAGCTGCCGCGTTCACAGTTGCGAACAACTGCGCCAGATTCTGGAACGGGTCTCCGACTGGAACGGCAGCGACTTCACGGAGATCGAATGGCGCTCCTTCCTTGCAGGCTTAGAAGAAGCGGACACTGACCGGGAGTTCCGATACCGAATGGACGGCTGGTTCGACATGACGGCGTACGTCGCCAAACCGCTAGGAGCTGGATACAGCCGGCTTCGATTCGTCGGCGAGATCGACGACATCCTTGCGGCTCGAATCGAGACGCTGATCGAAGTCCTGGGGATGACTCCCCCACTTCGGCGCTTCCTGGAAACGATCGGGACCGAAGTTTCCTACCGCTGGACTTCGACCCGCTGGACGTTGCGCGCGTTCCGCCTGCGGGCGACAGGCCGCCACGGCGCGTTCCGGCACGCGGCGCGCACTCCAGATGCACGAGCACTCACAGCCGCTTGGAACCGCGCATGGCCGGACTCGCAGCCCAGGGGTCACATGCTTCGAGATCACGGTGATCGTTCCGTACGGTTTCACAGCCTCCCGGGTTCCAAGCGGTACGCCGACAGCGCCGAGGAGTACGCCGAAATCCTTCAGAGGCACCACACGGTCATCGAGGAGATCTCTGACAACACTCCGATCGACGAACTCATCGTCATCGCGACAGACTGGGGTCCACGTGATCTCGCCGCAGGATGGACGAAGCGACGGCTACCTTCGGCATGGCCTTGGAAGAAGTTCAGCGACTCTGACGATGGCTTCACCAACTACTTCTGGGCCGCGTCCCGACTCAGTCGTGCGGAGTTCGATGCCGTCCTCACCGCAGTCGCCGACGACGAGGGCCGAGCAATCGTGATCGACATGACGACCGCCTGGCTTTACGCCCCTTATGACGGTGGAGCTGATGTGCTCCTTCCGACGATTCTTGCGCGCGACGCACTCCACGATCTACATCCCGAATGGCTCCCCCGGCGCTTTGAGGCGACGCGTCCTCAACACGACGCTCGGGTGAAATGCACGCCGGGATCTGCACGCGATAAACGACGTACCCCACTTGGAGCTTTGGGTATCAGGTGAGATCGCGATAGTTGATATGGCTGATCCCCTGGAGTTCCTGGGAGAGATGGTCTGCCAGAAGTCTGCCGGCGGCGGCAAAATCCTCCGGGTCGGACATCTTGGAACGCATTGGATCGCTCCGGTTCAGGCTTGCGTCGTATCGTGCAGCCCACGCGTTCAAGTGCTGGACCAACCGCCTCGTGATCGGGAGCGACTCAGGATCGATGTTCCGCCCTGTCGCGTCATCCCATGTCGGCCAGCAGTCGTAGTCCGACATCACGCGGATCGCGGCTGGGACATCGAGCGGGTGGTGTCGATGCCAGACAGTCAGGACCTTCTGAGCGAGCGTCGTGTACTTGGAGGGGCTGCCGGCCAGGTCAGCGTCGAACCAGCGCACGAACTCTTGGTGGACCAACTCACGGAGTTGGTTGAGGTCGTTGACCTCTGGAAGCCGTAGCGCGATCGACTGTGCCTCAGCTGCGTACTCGTCGGTGTTGGTCTCGAAGTTGAGACCGATCGGATCTGCCTCGAAGAGCACAGCCGTGAGTTCATCGACGAGAAGTTCCTGACCGTGGAGTGCAGCAAGCCGGTGCTCCCGTGCCGTTCGCACCTCCGCGGACACCCGTTCCCAGTCCGCGTCTCCGTTGGTCGATGCCTCCGGTCTCCGCCACCAACGCGCCATGAAGAAGCAGCCTGCCACCGAACGCGCAGCGCCGCACGCCGGCCGCGGATACCGACCCCGCAGATCTCAGGGCAGTCCAACGGCCGGCGGCGCGCAGGCGAATGGGATCAGTGCACGCCGGCCATCAGCCGCCGGATGGGCCGGTTGCCGATGAGTAGCAGGACACCGACAACGACGGAGGCGAGGCCGACCCACCAGAAGAAGGCGCTGTCGTCGCTGACGTCGTAGAACTCGGCGAGACGGCCGGACATCGCGGTGCCGAGGGCGACGGAGAGGAAGAAGAGCGCCATCATCTGGGTCTGGAACCGCGCCGGGGCGAGCTTGGTGGCCAGGGAGAGACCGACCGGGGAGAGCAGCAGCTCGGCGAGGGTGAAGAGCAGCAGGATGAACGCGAGGCCGATCAGCGGCACCGAGTGAGCACCGCTCGGCATCA
>JALZDD010000766.1 GCA_030862715.1 Actinomycetota bacterium
GCTGGTGACCGCGGAGTTGCCGATGTTGGCGTTGATCTTCACCAGGAAGCGCTTGCCGATGATCATCGGCTCGGACTCGGGGTGGTTGACGTTGTTGGGGATGATCGCCCGGCCCGCCGCGACCTCCTCGCGGACCAGCTCGGGGTCGCAGCTCTCCCGGACGGCGACGTAGGCCATCTCCTTGGTGATGATCCCCTGTCGCGCGTAGTGCATCTGGGTCACGTTCTTGCCCCTGCGCGGCGGCCGGCGCTCGCCCTGCCACTCCTGCGTGGCTTCGCCACGTCGTACTGCGGTCTTGCCGTTGTCGCGGAGGTCCGTCGGGCGTCCTTCGTACAGCTCGGTGTCGCCGCGTTCCTCGATCCACTCGAGGCGGCGCGGCGGGAGGCCCTGTTCCGGCATGGAGCCGGGGCCCTCGGTGCAGTAGCGGTCGAAGGTCTCGCCGTTGGTGAGCGCGACCCGGGTCACCGGGACCTTCAGGTCGCCGAGCTCGAGGCGGGTGTGGGCGGGGTGGACGGTCATGCGGTCTCCTAGATGCTTGTCGGGCTGAGCTGGTTCGTGGAGAGATGGGCGATCGGTCCTCGCCCGCGGCCGAGGGTCCAGTGCCGACTGGCGGCGAGCTGCCGGGTGACGTACGCAGCGGCCTGCTCCGCCGCTGCGCACAGCGAGGCACCGTGGGCGAGATGGGCGGCCAGGGCCGAGCTGTAGGTGCAGCCGGTGCCGTGGTCGTTGCTCGTCGGGACGGCGGGGTGGGTGAGCGGGATCGGCGGTCTTCCCGGCTCGGCGAGCCAGTCCGTGCATGCCCCGGTTGCCTCCGGGTCGCCGCCGGTGACGATCGCGGCACACCCGCTGGTCGAGCCGCCAGCGAGTGCAACCGCCAGCTCCTCGGGCGATCCGTCGTGCCCGGCCAGGGCCCGTGCCTCATCGAGGTTGGGGGTGACGACGGTGGCGACGGGGAGCAGGTGGTCGAGATAGGCGCGGCGTACGTCCTCTCCGCCGAGCACCGCGCCGGAGGTGGCGACCAGGACGGGGTCGACGACGAGCGGCCGGTCGGCGCAGAGGCGCGCGACCAGCTCGACCGCCTCGGCGCTGCCGAGCATGCCGGTCTTGACCGCCGCGACGGGGAGGTCGTCGAAGACGGCGTGGAGCTGAGCCTCGAGGGTGGCGATCGGGACGGCGTGGATGTCGCTGACCCCGGTCGTGTCCTGGGCGGTGACGGCGGTGATCACGCAGGCTCCGTGGACCCCGAGCGCGGCGAAGGTGGCCAGATCGGCCGCCGTACCTGCCGCTCCCCCGGAGTCGGTGCCCGCGACGGTGAGCGCGACCGGCGGGTTCATGGCGTCACCGCCGTAGCGCCCAGGGCGGCCAGCAGGTCACGTACGACCTCGGCCGGCTCCTCCGCACGCATCACCGCCCCCATCACGGCGACCCCGTGGGCCCCGGCCGCCACCGCCTCGGCGGCGTTGTCCGGAGTGATCCCGCCCAGGGCGTACGTCGGCAGCGGCAAGTCCCCGAACGCCCCCGGCCCGAGCGGCGGCCCGTAGCCGGGCTTGGACTCGGTCAGCGCGTAGGGGCTGAGCATCGCGTAGTCGAACCCCTCCTCCGCGGCGATGGCGACCTCGGTGGGGCTGTGGCAGCTGCGGCCGCGGTGTAGTCCCGCGAACGACGTGTTACAGCTTGCGGAGGCGGGCAGGTGCAGGCCCACTGCAGCAGGGAGAGGGGTGTGGGCGGCGATCACGTTCAGGCCGAGTCCGGTGAGCAGCTCGGCCAGCTTCGCTCGATGCTCCAGGGGCTCGTCGAGCTCACGGAGTACGACGTGGGTCAGGCCGGCCTCGGCGCACGCTGCCATCGTCGCTAACAGGCTGCGGCCGAGCGGCAGCTGGGAGCGGTCGGTGAGGACGAGCAGTCGCGGTAGTGCGTTCACGCGATCCGGCCCTCCATCGGCGAAGAGGCCCTCGCGACCGCCTGCCGCGGGATCCGGCCGGCGGCGCGGGCGGCCCGGCCGGCCTCGACGGCCAGCCGCAGCGCGCGAGCCATCCCGACCGGGTCGTCGGCGCGGGTCACCGCGGTGGCGGCGAGGACGGCGGAGCAGCCGAGCTCCATCGCCAGGGCCGCGTCCGAGGCCGTGCCGACACCGGCATCGAGCACGACCGGCACGGACACGGCGGCGACGACCGCCTCGATCGCGTACGGGTTCAGCAGTCCCAGCCCCGACCCGATCGGCGAGCCGAGCGGCATCACCGCCGCGCAGCCGGCATCCTCGAGCCGGCGGGCGAGGACGGGGTCGTCGGTGGCGTACGGAAGGACCGTGAAGCCCTTGCGCACCAGCTGCTCGGCGGCCTCGACGAGCTCGACGGCGTCGGGCATCAGCGAGGTCTCGTCGCCGATCACCTCAAGCTTGACCCAGTCGGTCTCCAGCGCCTCGCGGGCGAGTTCGGCGGTCAGCACCGCCTCGCGTGCCGAGAGGCAGCCCGCGGTGTTGGGCAGGACCGGAACCTCCGCCGCGCGCAGCGTCTCGAGCAGTCCGCCGGAGGCCGTCGAGGACGTACGCCGCATCGAGACCGTCACCAGACCGGGCTCGGCAGCGTCGATGACGCCCGGGAGCAGGGCCAGGTTGGGCAGGCCGCCGGTGCCGAGGAAGAGGCGCGAGGGGAGCTCGCGCCCAGCGATCTTCAAGATGCTGCTCATCCGCCCTGCACCGCCGTCACGATCTCGACGACGTGGCCGTCCTGGAGCTGCCAGCGCGGCCATTCGTCGCGCGGCACGATCTCCTCGTCCACGGCGACGGCGATGCCGCTCGGCCGCCGGTCGCCGGTACGT
>JALZDD010000769.1 GCA_030862715.1 Actinomycetota bacterium
GCTGGCGCGCATCCTGGAGGCCGAGGGAGCGATCCGGGTCACCGGGATCTGGTCGCACTTCAGCGCCAGCGAGAACACCGCCGACCCGGCCAGCGCCCTCCAGGAGAAGGTCTTCGGCGAGGCGCTCGCGGTCGCCGAGGAGACCGGTCTCCGGCCCGAGGTGCGTCACCTCGCCAACTCCGCGGGCGCGCTGCTGCGCCCCAGCGCGCGTCTCGACCTGGTGCGGGTCGGGATCGCGACGTACGGCATCGACCCGGCGCCCGGCGTCGAGGGATCGCCGTGGGCCGAGCTCGGACTCGTCCCCGCGATGACCGTGCGGGCCGAGCTGGCGCTGGTGAAGCAGATCGAGGCCGGTGCGGGGGTTTCCTACAACCACACCTGGGTGGCCGAGGAGCCGACGACGGTGGGGCTGATCCCGGTCGGCTACGCCGAAGGCATCCAGCGTCGTGCCGGGAATCGCGCCGAGGTGTGGGTCGACGGAGCCCGATACCCCGTGCGCGGCACCATCTGCATGGACCAGATCGTCGTCGATCTCGGGGACGCTACGGTCGAACGCGGTGCCGAGGTGCTCCTGTGGGGCACCGGCGCCGATGGCGAGCCGACCGCCCAGGACTGGGCCGAGGCGAGCGAGACCATCGCCTACGAGGTCGTCACCAGAATCGGAGGACGGATGAAGCGGCGTTACGTCGACACCGAGCAGGCCGAACAGGGAGACGACAGATGAGCAGCATCGCAGCACGGATCGGCCAGATCGCGGCAGGGACTCTGGGAGCTGCGGCGGTCGCCGCCGCGGCCCGCGGCGCGGTGGTGGTCAGGAAGCGCCGCCGCGCGATAGAGGAACGCCCCGAGGACCGGACCCCGCTCGGCACCCTGCGGTCCTGCCCGGTCACCGTGGTGACCTCCGACGGCGTACCTCTTCACGTCGAGGTCGACGAGGTCGACCCGGCTCACTCGCACCCCGGCGGGGCGAGCGGGGTGACGCTCGTCTTCGTGCACGGCTACTGCCTCAACCTCGACTGCTGGCACTTCCAGCGCGCCGCCTACCGGGGCCTGGTGCGGTCGGTCTTCTACGACCAGCGCAGCCACGGCCGCAGCGGCCGCTCCTCGCTCGGGAACGCGACCATCGACCAGCTCGGCGACGACCTGCTCCGGGTGCTGGACGCGGTCGTGCCGGAGGGTCCGGTGATCCTGGTCGGCCACTCGATGGGTGGGATGACGATCGCCGCGCTCGCCGAGGACCACCCCGAGCTGTTCGCGCCCTACGACGAGGGTGGCCGCATCATCGGCGCCGCCCTGATCTCGACGACCGCCGGTGGTCTCGATCCGAGCCGGCTGCTGATTCCGGTGCTCCCGGCCAAGCTGTCCGGCGGGATCGCAAACAGCACCATGCGCACGCTGGCCAGGGGGCACGGGATCGTCGACCGGTTCCGCGCCATGGGCTCCTCGGTGGCGACCGTGTTCACCGACGTGTTCGCCTTCGGGGACGAGGTCCCGGAGGCGTACGTCGACTTCGTCGACGGACTGCTCTCGCAGACGCCGTTCGAGGTGGTCGCGGAGTTCTTCCCGAGCTTCCGGACACTGGACAAGTTCGCGTCGATCACCATGCTCGGCCGGGTTCCGACCACGATCATCTGCGGCACCGCCGACAGGCTCACCTCGATCGGCCACAGCCGCAAGCTGCACTCCTACATCCCGGGCTCCCGGCTGGTCGAGTGTGAGAAGGCCGGTCACATGGTCATCCTCGAGCGGCACGGTCAGGTCAACGCCGAGCTCGACCAGCTGCTCGCCTCGGCCACCCGGGATGCGGCTTCGGCATGACGCTCGTCTTCGAGCGGGTCGGGCCGGAGGCCGCGACCGAGGTGCTCGGTATCGTCCGGGCGGCCTTCTCCGCCCGCCCGCCGCTGGATCCGCCCGCGGATGCGCTCGGTGAGACCGAGGGGTCGATGAAGGAGCGCCTCTCCGGGTTCGGCGGAGTGGTGGCGCGGTTGGACGGGGCCGGCGTCGGGGCCGTCCTGATGGATCCCGCGGAGTCGACCCTGTGGCTGCGTCGTTTCGCTGTTCTGCCTGATCAGCAGGGTCATGGGGTGGCGCACAAGATGGTGACGTACGCCGCCGGGGTCGCACGTGCGGAGGGTTTCGGCGATCTTGCGGTGATCGCTCGCGAGGAGCTCCCGGAGACGCTGCGGTTCTGGGAGAGGCAAGGATTTCGGGAGGTTTCCCGGGAGTCGCCCGCGGTGCGGCTCCACCGTCCGCTGAACGAGCACGTCGTCGAGGCGCTCGACGCCGACGCCATGTTCGAGCTCGGCCGACGGGTGGCGGGCCTGGTCGCCGCCGGTGATGTACTCGTTCTCTCCGGCGGTCTCGGTGCCGGCAAGACCACCTTCACCAAGGGCCTGGGGGCGGGGCTCGGGGTGCGTGGCGAGATCACCTCGCCGACGTTCGTGATCGCGCGGGTGCATCCCTCGACGGTCGGCGGTCCGGAGCTCGTCCACGTCGACGCCTATCGGCTCGGCGGGATCGAGGAGCTCGACGACCTCGACCTGGACACCGATCTCGACGATGCGGTGACCGTCGTGGAGTGGGGCGAGGGCCTGGCCGAGGGGCTCTCCGAGTCGCGGCTGGAGATCCGGATCGTACGTGCCGAGGCCGACGAGGCTCCGCTGGATCTGGTCGAGGCGCCCGACGGCGCGGATCCTCGGCGCGTGGAGATCGTCCCGGTCGGGGCCCGCTGGCGTGGCGTGGACCTCAGCGCGCTCTAGGGTGTGAGTTGTGCTTCTCGCCTTTGACACCGCAACGCCCCAGGTGACGGTGGCGCTCCATGACGGTGATGACGTCGTCGCCGAGGTCGTCTCCGACCGCACCATGAAGCATGGTGAGCAGCTCGCGCCGCTGATCTCCGCCGTCCTCGCGGAAGCGGGGATCGTACGCCAGGATCTGACCGCCATCGCGGTCGGCGCCGGCCCCGGGCCGTTCACCGGCCTGCGGGTCGGGTTGGTCACCGCCCGGACGCTCGGGTTCGCGCTGGAGATCCCGGTCTATGCGGCCTGCTCGCTGGACGTGCTGGCGGTCGAGGCCGTGGTCTCGACAAGCTCGACCACCAAGGACATCGGGGGCGGGTTCTTCGTGGCGACGGATGCGCGGCGCAAGGAGGTCTACCTGGCCTCCTACGACCCCGACGGCGTACGCCTCGAGGGTCCTGTCGTCGCCCGCCCCGCCGAGGTCGCCACCTCGGCGCCGGTCGTCGGGGAGGGTGCGCTGCTCTATCCCGACGCGTTCCCGACACCGCTCGGCCCCGTGCGGCCGTCCGCCGGCTGGCTGGCGCGTGCGGTCGCCGAGGAGCGGGTCGAGCTGATGGATCCCGAGCCGCTCTACCTGCGCCGGCCCGATGCGGTGGAGCAGGCTGCCCAGAAGAAGGTTCAGCCGAAGGTTCAGAAGAAGGTCTCCCAGTGAACGTACGCCCGGCCGACCCGGACGACGTCGACGCGATCGCCGCCCTCGAGCTCGAGGCGTTCCCGGACGATGCGTGGACGCCCGAGTACCTGCAGGTGGCGATCGACGGGAAGATGCCGACGGTCCGGATCCTCGTCGCTGTCGATGATGTGGGGACGATCGTCGGCCACGCGCTGGTGAGCGTCGTATACGAGATCGCCGAGCTCCAGCGGATCGCGATCGCCGAGGAGCAGCGCCGCCGCGGGATCGGTGGGTCGCTCCTCGCCGCGTCGATCGACCTCGCTCGGAGCGAGGGAGCCGAGCGACTTCTCCTCGAGGTGCGTGAGGGCAACGTCGGGGCCATCGAGTTCTACCGCCAAGCCGGGTTCGTCGAGATCGACCGCCGCGAGCGCTACTACCGTGACGGGGCGACGGGGATCGTTCTGGCCATGGAGCTCGCCGAGCCGACCGCGACTTCCGGCTGAAGTGTCGGTGGTCTGTGGTGCGATGAGTGCCATGGGCTTCAACCGCAGCCGCTTCGAATCCAAGACTGCCGGCGTCGCTCTGGCGAGGACGATCGGTCGCGATGGCTTGCGTGCCCCGACTCTCAAGATGGTCGCCGAGGAAGCGAACATGGGAGTGTCGACGCTGCACCAGTGGTTCGCCGGGCAGCAGAACATGGTGCCCCATGCGGCGGCTGGATTCGCCGGCATCTTCTGGGAGCAGGTCGCTCAGCGGGTGAATGGACGAGGATGGACCGGCTATCTGCCCACGACCGAGGACGAGCTGTTCTTCCTCCGGGCGTGGTTGGGGCTCGAGGAGCTCGCTCGGTCGAACGACGATGTCGGCGAGGCCGTCCGAGACCTGTGGCACGACGTGAGGTTCTGGCTCCGCTCGTCGATCGGCCGCGAACTCACCGACTTCGAGTCGGAAGGTCTGGTGATCTTGCTTCGTGGGCTGTGGGACAGCCTCTGCTCCGCAGATCCGATCGCGCCTGGCCTTGCGCAGCAACTCTGGGCCGCCGCCTACTCAGCGCTGCGCGACGATCAGGTAAGCAACCAGGCCGCCTGACCAACACTTCGAGAGGGAGCATCGGTCGGGTATTGCCCTTCCGGGCGGCGAACGAAAATTCGTTCGTCCAGGGAGATGGCCTGGCATTGATGTCTCAGCATCGGAGGCTTGGAGCCAGGCGAACGAAAATTCGTTCGCCCAAGAGCGGGGTGGCCCAGCGGTGGGTGGTGCCCACGCCATGCGCGGCAAGCAGCTCGGAATCCAGGCTGCTCCCGAGTCCCGGATCGGCGGGGAGGCAGAATGAGCCCATGACTTCTGGTGCGCTCGTTGATGAGCCCTTGGTCCTTGGCATCGAGACGTCGTGCGATGAGACGGGGATCGGGGTGGTGCGCGGGCACACGCTGCTGGCAGACGCGGTGGCGAGCAGCGTCGAGGAGCATGCCCGGTTCGGCGGGGTCG
>JALZDD010000810.1 GCA_030862715.1 Actinomycetota bacterium
GTCCAGCCACGCCGGCGGGACCTGACCGACGCTGACGACGTTCCAGAACGCCGTACGCCGCGTCAGGATCGTGACGAGGTGGTAGCCGTCCGGGTGGCGGGTGAGCACGCCCGCCACCGGGTCGCGCACCCGGTCCAGGGCCAGCGGGATGACGTGGGCCCAGGTCTCGGTGGCGGGATACCAGTAGGCGCCGACCGTCGAGTCGTCCCAGGAGCCGAGGGCCGCGTTGGCCTCGGCGACCGCGGGCCGGAGCCGGGCCAGGAGCTCCTCGGGCTCCATGCCGGCGCGGTCGGCGTGGTCGTAGGCGATGTGCAGACCGCCCACCGACGTGATCCGTGCACCGGGGTCGAAGGCTGGCGGCGCCCAGCTCTCCAGCGCCGTCCGGCAGCGCTGACAGTCGTCGTCGCGACTCCAGTCGGCGAACTCCACGTCGTCGACGGCCAGATCCTCACCGCGGCTCGTGACCAGCACCAGACGCAGCCCGTCCTGGTCGCGCAGCGGCAGCGGGTTGTGCTCGAGCCCGTCGCGGAAGTGCAGCAGCGCGGAGGCCTCGTTGACCCCGATCCGGTGGACTACTGCGCTGCGCAGCCCTTGCAGCCGCGCCTTCGGCGACTCCTGTCGCAGCAGCGCCGGATCGACCAGGTCGGCCAGCCACTCGACCAGGTCGACGGTGAGCAGCCGCTCGGCCTCAGCAGGCAGCACGAGATGGGAGGTCGGGAGCCATGCGAGACACCGTATCCGTCTCCCGGCCGCCCTCGCCGACCGCGGATAGGCTCGGACGGTGCGACACGACGAGCGGTGGGCAAGGGAGCGGTTCGCCGGCGCCCGGGTGGCGCGGCTGGCGACGGTCTCGGCCGATGCCGTGCCCCGGATCGTGCCGATCGTGTTCGCCATGGTGGGCGACGTGATCCTCACCGCGGTCGACCACAAGCCCAAGTCGACCACCCGGCTGCGGCGGCTCGAGGACATCGCGGCGAACCCGGCGGTGTCACTCCTGGTCGACGCCTACGACGACGACTGGTCGCAGCTGTGGTGGGCGCGCGCCGACGGCGTCGCCCGGGTGGACGCGACCCACGACCTCGCCCCGCTGGTCGCGAAGTACGCCGACTACCGCGAGCAGCCGCCGACCGGCCCGGTCATCGTCATCGAGGTCACCCGATGGTCCGGCTGGTCGGCGAGCTGAAGCCTCGGGATCAGCGCGAGCGTCGGAAAGGCCGCAGGATCTCTCCGCTGGGAGACGGACCGCGGGAGGGCATCGCCGGAGGCACCGGCGGGGCGGCTCCGGCCCAAGGGCCGCGTGCGTCCAGGACGGTGGCCCACTGCGACGCGGTGGGGCGTAGTCCGGGAGGGCCGGCGGCCTGGTCCATCAGCCGGGTCAGCGGACCGACCAGGATGCCGGCCTGGCCGGCGAAGGTCAGGTCGGGCCGGAGGCCGGGGGCGGCGTTGCGGTCGCCGGTGAGCACGCGGGCGATCGTGAGGGCCAGCTTGAAGCGGTCGCTGTCGGCGGTCGGCGGCAGGCCGAGGTTGGTGGGGTCCTCCCAGCCGCGGGTGTCGGCGGGCGGCAGCACGCCGTCCTCGCCGGCCGGCCGGATCCCGTCGCAGTCGAGCAGCATCACCCGTGGGAGCGGCGACACCGACCAGGCGATGTTGCGCGGCGAGAGATCGCCGAGGACGAGTCCCTGCCGGTGCAGCGCATCCATCACCGCGGCCAGCGCCCGCATCAGTAGCACCCGCTCGTAGATCCCGGGGCTGCGTACGTCGCCCGTATCCACGAGCAGGCCCAGCTCCGCGAGCGCGGTGACGGGACCGAACCCGGCCAGGAACGGGTCGTGGACCCGTTGCATCAGGAAGCCGGCGGTGCGCAGCCCGTCGAGCACAACCGTGTGCGGCCAGGCGGCGAAGTGGTCGACCTGCAGACCCTCGCTCTCGACGAGCCCGCGGATCCGCACCAGCTCTGCCAGAGCACGGCCGTCCACGAGACCGAGCTCGCGCGTGCGGTACAGCTTCGCGACCGTCCCGGGATGGTCGGCCAGCTCGATGATGCGGCCCTGTGAGCCCTGGGCGATATGGCGTCCAAGACTCAGGTCGCTGAGCTGGATCTCGTTCACGGAACCTCCGGCACCCGTCGTAGGTAGGCAGATCGTACGTGGCTGGGCGATCCCGTGCCGAGTCGACGGCTCATCTGGTGGCACCCGGCTGATGAGAGGATGGTCCGAGGCCTGCGGGCGCGGCGTACCGTGGTGTTCATCAGGACCGGTAGCGCGAACGAGAAGAGGACAGGTGCCCCTCAGCAGGATCGAGGAGTCGACCACCCGCAACCAGGGTGGGGTCGAGTTCGGCGGCGGACGGCTCGCGTATGCGCCCGGCGCGGCGACCGTGGCCGATGCCATGGTCCGCCGGCCGAAGCTGCTCCCTGCCACCGCGACCGGTCGCGACGTACGCGATCTCTTCGGCGACGACCATGTGCACGCGGCGCTCGTCGTGGATGACGGCCGGCTGCTCACGGTCATCGAACCGCACGAGGTCGACCCGAGCGGGGACGGGCCGGCGAGGACGATGGGCACGCTGCGGGGCCGCACGGTCGCTCCCGACGCCGATCTCTGGCAGACCTGGGTGTGGATGACCGGCAACCGATGCCGCAGGCTGGCGGTGGTCGAGGGCGGCCGCTGTGTCGGGCTCCTCTGCCTCAAGCGCACCAGCCGGGGCTTCTGCTGCGACGCCGGTGTCCGCGCGAGGGCTCGCCAGACCATGACTTCTCAGGACCCACACGACAGGAGCTGACATGGGACGAGTGACGGTTGGACGGCCCGTGCTGCGGGTACGCGACGGCGTGATCTCGCGGCGGCCCGACACGCTGGCCGCGGAGGAGCCGATGGAGATCAGGGTCAACGGTCGGCCGTTGACCGTCACGATGCGCACTCCCGGGGGCGACTTCGACCTGGCGATCGGCTTCCTGGTCAGCGAGGGCGTCGTGCACTCCGCCGACGACGTCGCGAGCGTCCGCTACTGCGCCGGCGCCACCGCCGACGGCGGCAACACCTACAACGTGGTCGACGTCGGCCTGGCCGCGCACGTCCCGCCCCCCGACGCCTCCCTGGAGCGCAGCTTCTACACGACCTCCTCGTGCGGACTGTGCGGGAAGGCGTCCCTCGAGGCCGTGCGTACGTCCTCGGCCTGGTCGGTCGCAGAGGACACTCTCCAAGTCACCCCCGAGCTCCTGACCGCCCTCCCGGAGCGGCTGCGGGAGGCGCAGCGCGTCTTCGACAGCACCGGCGGCCTGCACGCGGCCGGGCTCTTCGACGCGGAGGGCAACCTGCTCTGCGTACGCGAGGATGTCGGTCGTCACAACGCGGTCGACAAGGTCATCGGACACGCGCTGCGCGAGGGGCTGGTGCCGCTGCGCAACAGCATGCTGATGGTGAGCGGCCGGGCCTCCTTCGAGCTGGTCCAGAAGGCCGTGATGGCCGGCATCCCGCTGCTCGCCGCGGTCTCGGCCCCTTCCTCGCTTGCTGTCGACCTGGCCGACGACAACGGCCTGACCCTGGTCGGCTTCCTGCGCGGCTCCTCGATGAACATCTACGCAGGGACCGACCGCATCGCGGCCGTACCCGTCGGCTGAGTCCACGTCGGCTGAGTCCGCTTCAAAACTGAGTACGCCGGCTCAGGCGCAGCCGGTGGGCAGGCGGCCAGACTGCTGCCATGCCCGAGACCGAACGCGCCACCCGGCGCCCGCGCTTCGCCCTGCTGCGTCACCACCTGTTCGCGCCGGCCGCCTCGTGCTTCCTGGGCGTCCTGAGCCTGGCGACGGTGCTCTGCTTCCACTTCCCGGAGCTGCTGACCACCCGCGAGTTCCGCGCCGTCTACACCGAGGACTTCGCGCGTACGCTGCTGCTCGTCGGCCTCGCGGCCGCATTCTTCGCCGGCACGATCGCGGTGCTCCGCGACCAGCACAAGAATGTGGCCTTCATCGGCGTCGGGACGGCGACCGCGGCGGTGCTGCTCGGCGGCACCGATGTCCCGTTCGACGGTCGGGTCGAGGACAAGCCGTTCGCGCTCGGCCTCGACTGGTTCGTGCTCGCCCTGTTCTTCTCCGCGCTGGTCTTCATCCCGCTCGAGCACGCCTTCGCCCGCCGCCCGGTGCCGGTCTTCCGAACCGGCTGGCGCACCGACGCCTGCTACTTCTTCATGAGCCACATCCTCGTCCAGCTCATCCTGATCCTGGTCACGACCTCGACGTCGCTGGTGGTCTCGTCGGTGAAGGTGCCGGGAGTGCAGGCCTGGATCGACGATCTGCCGTTCCTCGTGGCCTTCCTGCTCGCCGTCTTCCTCGCCGACCTGGCCCAGGCGGTGCTGCACCGCTGTTACCACCGGATCATGGTGCTGTGGCGCTTCCACGCGGTGCACCACTCCAGCCCGGAGCTCGACTGGCTGGCCGGCTCCCGGGTGCATTTCGTCGAGACGGTGCTGACCCGCAGCATCGTGCTGCTGCCGCTGCTGTTCCTGGGCTTCTCGACCTCGGTCGTCAACGCGTACGCCGTGCTGGTCGGCATCCAGGCGGTCGTCGCCCACGCCAACCTCGGCATCCGCTTCGGCTTTCTCGAGTATCTGATCGTGCTGCCGCGCTACCACCACTGGCACCACGCCCGTCACCTCGACTACTGGGACCGCAACTACGCCATCCACCTGCCGGTGATCGACATGCTGATGGGCTCCTTCAAGCTGCCGCGCGACGGCAGCTGGCCCGAGGAGTACGGCGTCCTCAAGCGCGAGACCGTCCCGGTTGGGATCGTCGCCCAGCACGTCGCCCCGTTCCGTGGCCAAAGGACCTATGACGAGTACGTCCGCTGACGGTCGGGCTCCTCAATGAGGCAGCTGCCCTGCGGACGGAGGAGGGGCTCCGTCCGCAGGGCAGTGGATCCGGTTCAGCGACAGGTCACGCCGTCGCCGTTGAGGTGGCTGGTCCTCGGGTAGAGGCAGATGTCACGCTCGATGGTCGTCCCGTCGGCGGCCACCGCGGTCGCGGCCAGGGTGGTCGGGGCGTGGCCGTTCTCGACCCACTCGACGAGGGCGCCCAGCGGGTCCGTCGGCGCGGGGCCGACTCCGGACTGGCAGTGCGAGGCGCCGGGCGCGACGAAGACGCGGTAGAAGTCGTCGATGTCGCCGAAGCGCCTCGCGACCTTCTCGCGGTAGCGCAGCGTGCCCGCCAGCGGGACGAGCTGGTCGTCGCCACCGTGCCAGGTCAGCAGCTTGGCGCCGGAGCGCCGCAGGCCCGACAGATCGGTGTCGTCGCTGCCGATGACCTTGTGGTACTCGTCGACCGACTGCGCGAACAGCCTCTCGTAGTCGGCGTAGGTGATGGTGGAGACGTCGAAGGTGGGGTCCTTCTCGAGCAGGTTCTGCACCCACGACGACGCCACCGGGAACGGCGCCGGGCCGGCCAGGTAGCCGAGGTCGGCGGTGGGGGTCAGCCCGAACCACAGCCGCTTCCCGTCGGCAGCCCGGGGGCCGTCCCAGATCTTCTCGACCACGGCCGCGTCCTGGGCGGAGATGGTCAGCTCCGCGCCGTCGCACAGGACCTTCTCGCCGACCAGTGATGCCGCGTCGAAGTCGCAGGCGATGGGGTTGCCGACGATCCCGTCGATCGCCCCGTCGTCGCCGTCGCAGGCAGCGGTGGCAGCCGCGGTGAAGGCATTGAGCTCACAGGGTGAGAGGTGGTTGTCCTCCTCGTTCATCACGACGTACGGCCACAGGTCACCGACGGCGAAGCGGTCCCAGGAGATCGCCGGGGCGTTGGCGAGGATCCCGTCGAAGTCGCCCGGGTGCCGCTGGGCCTCCATGTAGCCCTGGCGTCCGCCGGTCGAGCAGCCGTTCCAGTACGAGTGGTGCGCCGCGCTGCCGTAGTAGTCCTTCGTGATCGCCTTGCCGAGGACAGCCAGCTCGTGCGGTCCGCGCTCGGCGAAGTTCTTCAGCACCGTCTTGTTGACGTGGCCGTCCTCGGTGAGCGCCCAATCGGCGGTGAAGCCGGTGGTCGGGGTCGCACCGGCGTCGGTCGTGCCGACGGCGTACCCGGCCTTGACCGCGGTCGGCAGGCTCGGACCGAAGTCACCGCCGAGGTAGCCGCTGCCTCCGAGGGCCTGGAAGCGGCCGTTCCAGCCGGTCGCAGGGAGCCAGACCTGGATCAGCTCCCGGTCGCCGGCCGACCCGTGGGTGAGGGTCACGTCCACCTGGCAGTAGGGCGGGACACCGGTGACCGGCGGAGGCGGTTCGGACGCTCCGGGCTGGGGCGGGTAGGTCAAGGTGCCGCCCGGCTTCGGTACGGCACTGACCGACACGATCCGTGCGTCCGGAGGCGGCACGAGGTCGGGTGCCACACAGCTGTCCGACACGGCCGGGGCCTTCTCGGCAGCGGCGGCGCCGGGGTGCACCGCCGTCAGCGCAGCGGCCAGCGGCAGTCCGGCGGCTACCAGCAGCAGTCTCTTCATCGTCTCTCCTCGTCATGGGCCCGCTCGGTTCGGGCATACGAGGAGACTTCCGGCACGGGTGCCTCGCCGGCACCAGGGTGATGCCCTGGGGTGCACCCTGGCCGGTGCCCGGCTCACTGGTCGCGCAGGGCCGCGGCCATCTCTCGCCTGGAGGAGATGTCGAGCTTGGTGAAGACCTTGCGCAGGTGCCACTCGACCGTCCGCGGGCTGAGGAACAGCACTGCGCCGATCTCCGGGTTGGTCCGTCCGGCGGCGGCCAGCCGCGCGATCTGGGCCTCCTGCGCGGTGAGGTCGACCTCGGCCCCGCGCGTACGTGTCCGGGCGACGCCGCCAGTCGCCGCGAGCTCCCGGGCTGCTCGCTCGGCGAACGCCTCGGCGCCGATGCTCGCGAACAGCTCATGCGCCGCCTGGAGCTGCTGGCGCCCCTCGGTGCGACGGTTCTCCCGGCGCAGCCACTCGCCCAGGAGGAGCTGAGCCCGAGCCGCGGACAGGGTCATGCCTGCCGAGGTGAGCTCGTCGATCGCCGTGCGGTAGTGCTTCTCGACCTCACCGGAGGTGTCGGTCAGCGCGTCGACGTAGGCCGCCGTGCCGCGTGCCCACGGCGAGTCGACGACCGAGGTACGTGCGACGAGCCGGTCGCGCCCGGCCGCCGCGACGTCATCCGCCCCGCTGCGGGCCGCCGCCTCGACGAGCTCCGCCAGAGCCCACTGCATCACTGCCAGATCCTCGAACTCGACGGCTTCCTGCGCCGCCGCGAGCGCCTCGCGGTAGCGGCCGAGACCGTTCGACAGCACCGCCCGGCTGTACGCCGCCACCCCCAGGTTCCAGCCGACGCCGGAGGCTCGCGCGTAGCTGAGGGCGGCATCGATGACGGCCGTCGCCTCCTCCTCACGCCCGCGGTAGGCGGCCAGGATCACCGCGCTCGCGGGGTGGGGCTCGACGCCGACCATGGCGCCGAGAGTGGCGGCCTCATCGAGGATCGTGGCGGCCTCCTCGAAACGGCCGCCGTGGATCAGGGCCGTGGCACGGAAGCTCAATGCGGCCGCGAGCAGCGACAGTCGACCGCTGGCACGGGCATGGCTCAGCAGGTCCTCGGAGCGCCCGAAGTAGGCCCCGGAGTCCCAGACCTCGTGGGTCACCGCGCCGCACAGCCACGCCAGCTCGAGATCGTTCTCGATCCCGAGGTCCTCGACGGCGTCGGCGAGCATCGACACGGAGGCGGCGTGACCGTCGAGCACCCAGGTGCTCAGCCCGGTCAGCAGGCGACCGGTCGCATCCTTGCCACGAGGGGCGCCACGGCCCGCCAGGGCGGCCCGGCGCAGGTCGTCGCCGCCCAGCCTCCCCGCGTTGACCGCGGCGGCGATCGCAGCCAAGTACGTCTTGCGCGAGAGTCCGTCGTCGAGCTGCTCGAGCCGACCGGCCGCCTCGAGCAGCGGCGGCACCACGGACCGTCCGGTGTTGAGCGCGAACGCCAGCCGAGCACGCAGACGCTGCACCTGGGCGAGCTGGGCAGGGTCGAGGGGCCCGATCTCGGCGGTGTCGAGCAGCTGCGCGGCCTCCGCGATCGCGCCGGCGGCGAACCGTGCCTCGGCCGCGGCCAGGGCGCGCCCGGCTCGTGTCGCCGGGTCGGTGGTGAGCTCGACGGCCCGCTCGAGGAA
>JALZDD010000819.1 GCA_030862715.1 Actinomycetota bacterium
GCCACCCGATGACGAAGGCCGTGCCGTTCGAACCGGCGCGGCGGCTGACCAGCATGAGAACGAGCGCGACGATCGGGAGGGGGCTGACGAGCACCCCCACCGCGATCGGTAGAGACTGGCCGATTGCATCCTCCATGGCCTGACCTCAGCGCACACTGAGGCTCGCCGGCCTCACCTGCTCCGGGTGAGAACCGTACGCACCCGCCGCACGTTGCGGGCGATGACCGGGTCCTCGACGAGCAGCCGGCCGAGCAGCGCGCCGCCGACGACGATGCCGCCGAAGCCGATCAGCCAGGTCGAGAGCGCGAGGATCACGCCCAGCATGCCGAACTGCTCGGCGTTCGACTCGACATAGGCAGGCATCAACCAGGCCGATCCTCGGCTGTAGAGAACCTGCACGACACCGGTCAGCACCGCACCCGGGAGCAGCAGCCATCCTCGGGCGCGTCCGAACAGCAGCACCCAGCTGCTCCCCCACCACACGGCACTCGCGCCCAGGATCTGGAGCAACGGCCGGAGCGCGTCCCCAGGATCGGTGAGCAGGTTGACGACCGCGTTGACCACCCCGAGGCAACCCATCCAGATGGCGACCCAGAACAGGCACCGACGGGCTCCCCGCAGGCCGCCGACGTGCTCTTGGTCCCAGACCCGCTCGAACATCCGCTGTACGGCGCGACCGAAGGACGTCGCCGAGACGACCGTGATCGCCAGGCCCACCGCACCGGTCTCGGAACGCACCTGGTCCAGGTCGACCTCCCCCGCCACCTGGCGTACGGCCTCGTCGCCGACGCCGGTGACCTGTGAGACCTGCTCCAGCGCGGTTCCGATCAGGTGGGGCAGGAACGCCGCGAGCACGACCAGCATGGGCACCATGGCCAGGAGCGCCTGGGCGGCGATCAGCATGCACCGGTCGATGAACTCGATGCGGATGATCTCCGTGCCGAGGTTCCGCAGCAGGGGGACGTGGGCGACCAGGGCGTCCACCCGGCCCCGGAGGGCTGCCACGTTCACGTGAGCAGTGTTCCCCCAGGCTCGCCTACTCATCATCGCCCGTTTCCGGTGACCGCTCCGGGCGCCGAGCCGCTTACGTTGATCAGACCACCGTCCAAGGCCACTCGCTGGAGCCACCGTGAACGGACACCTGATCGGCATGACGCGCTCATGACCCGCATCCTCATCCGGGTGGGCTCGTCGGTGTCGGACGACGTGCTCGAGACGTTCCCTCACCTGACCCGAGCCACGCAGCGAGCGACGACGACGCTGGTCGGCGACCTCGCCGACGCGAAGGAGCTGCAAGGTGTGCTGGATCTACTGAGCGCCCTGGGGGTCGACGTCATCGAGATCGTCACGATCCCCGAGTAGCTCCACCGGGGCGCTTCCCGCGATGAGCGGCATCAGCCAGCGCTTCGCGGGGTCGGCCTCCACGAAGACCGCGCGTACGAACAGGGTGAACGGGACCGCCATCACGGCACCGATCGGGCCCATGATCCACGACCAGAAGATCAGCGACAGGAACGTCAGCGTCACCGACAGTCCCACCGCCTCACCGACGACCTTCGGCTGGATCACCGACTGGATGACCACGTTCAGAAGTGAATAGACGAGGACGACCGCGAGCATCAGCGTGACGTCCCCTTCCAGCAGCGCGAGGATGGCCGGTGGCACCAGGCCGATCACGAAGCCGATGTTCGGGATGTAGTTGGTCAGGAATGCGAGCAGTCCCCACACCAGCGGCGCCGGCACGCCCAGCAGGTAGAGGGCCAGCGTGTCGAGTGCCGCGACGATCAGGCCGAACACCGTCGAGACCAGCAGGTAGCGACGCGTTCCGACCGCGAACGAGGACAGAGCTCGTACGAGGCCCGGGCGGCGGCTGCCGATCGAGACGAGCTGTCGTGGCAGCGCCGTCGCGTCGATGGCCATGAACAGGCACAGCGCCAGGATGAAGACCATCGTGGACAGCAGTCCGAACATGCCGTCGAGAGCGTCCGAGACCAGCGACAGCAGGTTCGAGGGATCGAAGGAGCCGGCGACGGCACGCACCTCGTCCGCGCCGATGCCGACCTCGGTGAGCCAGTCGGTCATGTCCTCGACGCGCTCCTTGGCCACATCGCCGTAGGTGCCCAGCAGGGTGGCGAATCGAGCCACCGCGAGCAGCACGCACAGGCCGAGACCGACGACCCCGACGACGACCACGACGATGGAGAGGGCGGTGGCGACGCCGGCCGGGAGGCGCTTCCCCAGCCAGGTGCGCGCGGGGTGGACGACGATGGTCAACACCATCGCGAGGAACAGCGGGCCGAGGATTCCGCTGGCTGCCTGGAGCCCGGCCACGAGGATCACCACCGCCGCGGCTCCCAGCAGGACCGCCAGGACCCTGAACGGCGGTGACCAACTCGTGGCCGACTCTTCCCGGCTCTGTGTCCTGGGGCTCACGGCTCCCATGGTCTAGCCCGTACGACCGGGCCGTATCACCCGTTAGGGGTGAGTGGGACCACCCGCCTGTGCGTATCCCCGGCCCGGTATATAGGCCCTTTGCTCCTTACTCTGCCGAAGCGCCGCTGCTTGGATGGTTGCGGGTAGAGACTTCTCGGAGATGAGAGGAGCGACGGTTTGCGAATGTTAGACATCGGTTCTCGCGCGTACGTGGCTCCGACAAGGCTGCGCGTCCCGCGGATACAGCCGACGTTCGTCAGCCGGGACCGGCTGGTCGAGGACGCCGTGGGCCGGTGCCGCTTCACTCTCGTCTGCGCCCCCGCCGGCTACGGAAAGAGCATGCTCGTGGCCGACTGGGCCGCCCGCGCCGCCGCCCGAGGGGAGCCGGTGGCCTGGTTGTCCCTGCAGGACCAGGACGACAGGCCGTACGAGTTCTGGTCCGCGTTGATCGAGGCCCTCGTCCTGGCCGGGCTGCCCGGGAGGACAGCACAGCTCGACGGGTTGACCCCGCCCCGGCAGTGGACCGAACCGAGGTTCGTCACGAGGGTCGTCGAGTCGCTCCTGGCCGCCGGCGTGCGCCGGATCGTGCTGGACGACGTACATCTGCTCCAGGACGACGAGGTGCTGCGCGGGCTCGACATCCTCCTCGCCGAGCTGCCACCCGAGGTGGGGCTGGTGATGGCCTGCCGGTCCGAGCCGTCGCTCTCGCTCCACCGCCTGCGGCTCGACGGGTCGCTCTCGGACGTACGCGGCAAGGATCTCGCCTTCACCGACGGCGAGGCGCTGGAGCTGTTCGCGGCCAGCGACCTGCCGATGACGCCCGACGCGATCTCGAATCTCGTGGGCGTGACCGAGGGCTGGGCCGCGGCACTGCGGATGGCAGTGGTCGCAGCGACGGTCGGCGACGACCCCACCGAGGTCGTCTCGTCCTTCGACGGCGACGTCCGCACGGTCATCGAGTACGTCCTGACCGAGGTCGTCCACCGGCTCGACCCGGAGATGGTCGACTTCCTCTACACGACCTGCGCTCCCCATCACCTGTCCATCGACCTGGCCGCCCACCTCTCCGGCCGGCCCGACGCCGGCGCCCTGCTCGACCGGCTGTGCGCGGCGAACGCGCTCGTCAGCCAGTCGGGAGACTCGGCGTGGTACCGCTACCACGCGCTGCTGCGGAGCTGTCTGCTCGCTGCTCTGGCCCGTCGCGACGTCGAGGCTCCGGCACGCCAGCACCGGGCCACAGCTGTCTGGCTCGAGGCGCACGGCGAGCCCGCGACCGCGCTGCGGCACGCGGTCCGGGGCGGGGACCAGACCCTGCTCGACCGCCTGCTCCGCGCGAACGGGCTCCAGATGGTCCTGTCCGGTCGCGGCGATCTCGTCCGCGACGCCATCGCGTCCCGCGATTCGCCCGTCACCGACCATCGGGTCGCGATCATCGCCGCCCTCGCGGCGCTGGACGTCAACGACCTCCCCGCTGCCGACGACGCTCTGAGCGCGGTAGCGGACGACGATCCGCCGTCCGAACCGACGTACGCAGCGATGCTCGCCGCGGCCATCGTCCAGCGGGCCCTCGCCGGTGGCGACGTCGTCGCGGCCCTGCAGGACAGTGCGATCCTCGATGTCGCCATGACGGGTGACAGCGACGTCAACCTGGTCCTCCTCACACAGCGCGGACCCGCCCGGATGTGCGCCGGCGACTACCTGGGAGCCATCGACGACCTCGAGCAGGCGCTCGTGCTGGCCCGCAGTCGTCGCTACGACCAGGTCGTGCTCGAGACCATGTCGCAGCTGTCCGGGATGACCAGCGCCATGTGCGACTTCCGCGCCGCCCTCGACTGGTCCGACCAGGCCATCGCGTTCGCCACCCGGCACGGATGGCGGGACTCGCCGAGGCTCGCCCACTCCTTCCTGGTGGCCGCGTGGACCGCCTTCCAGACGGGAGATGGCCAGGCACAGCTGGAGTACGCCGAGCTCGGCATGCGAGCGCTGGACGGGGTGAGCAACGCCGAGGTCGGGCTCGGCATACGCGGCATGCACGCCCTGGCGACCTTCGAGGCCACGACCGGCCCGGACCGCGCCGCGGCCGCCGAGACCTTCCGGCGGATCTGGCAGCTCGACGCCGCCCACCATGTCTCTCCTGCGGCGATCAGCGCCGGCACGCCCCAGGAGATCAGGATGGCCCTAGCCATCGGCAACGAGAGCTGGGCTGGTGACATCGCGGAGCGTGTGCGCGGCCAGATGCCCGGCAGCGCCGAGTGCGCGATCCCGGACGCGCAGATCCTCGCCGCCACCGGACGGACCCGCGAAGCGCTGGCCGAGCTGGAGCCGGTGCTCGACGGGACCCGCCCGGCGCACTTGCCGACGACCATCGTCCACGCGCAGGTGCTGGCCGCGGCCCTGGAGTCGTCCTTGGGCAATGACGTCCGCGCGTTCGACGCCCTCAGGAAGGCGCTCGAGTGGGCGGTCCCCAACAACTTCCGCCGGCCGTTCATCGACGTGTGGCCACATCTGGAGCCGCTGCTGTCGAAGAACCGCTCACGGTTCGGTCCCGCCGAGGACTTCGTCATCGCCCTGCTCACCGACCACGCCGAGCAGGAGGACCACACGACCCGGGTCGTCGACACGCTGCTGAGCGCACGCGAGGTCGACGTGCTCCACGACCTCCCCTCGCGACTGACGATCCCCGAGATCGCTGACGCCGAAGGGGTCAGCGAGAACACCGTGAAGACGCACGTACGCTCGATCTACCAGAAGCTGGGCGTGAACACGCGGTCGGCGGCGGTGCGTGAGGCGCGCGAGCGCGGCCTGATCTGACACCGACCGCGAGGCTTCACCGGATCTCGGGGACGACCGCGCTCCGCGCGACGGTCGACACCAGCGAGCCGATGGCGATCCCGATCACCAGGTTGATCAGCATCGTGACGAACTTGGTGTCCAGACCCGCGTCGGACGTGAACGGCCACAGCGCCGCGATGACAGTGGCCAGGCCGACGATCCACCCGAAGAAGGTCTGCGGCTGCGGCGTGGTCAGGGCGAGCACATGGGCGACGGCGGTGGCCAGCAGCCCGGCGATCGCTGCCCAGATGGCGTACCACCATGTCGAGGCGTCTCCCCAGACCCCGTCGCCCTCGGGCGCGAGGATGGGTACGTCGAAGATGCCCCGGGCGATCACGATGCCGGCGACCGCGAGCAGGGCGGCCACGACCGCGGCGGCCGCGCCGCCGGCCCAGAGCCGGCCGGCGTTGACCGTGGGCCGCATGCGTCGGGTGGGAGGTTGGTTCATCGCCATGATCAGTCTCCGTCGTCAGTCGGTTCTGTGGTCTCGGTGCGGAGGATCTCCTTGAGCTCCTCGGCGACCTCGTCGTCCAGCTCGGCGTAGACGAGCGT